>NZ_VRVE01000006.1:0-115056 GCF_008040035.1 Methylobacterium sp. WL9 | reverse complement strand
ACCCCGATGCGCTGCCGGCAGCCTGACGTTATACGCCCCCTCTGATACGCTGCCCGATGCCGGTCCGGCTGGCGGCAGCGATCCAAAGACGGCCCCACGCCATGTTCGAATTCCCCGTCCTCCTCGGCGATGTCGGCGGCACGAACGCCCGCTTCTGGGTGCTCGATGAGCGAGGCGCGACGCCGCGCACGCTCTCCCACGAGCCGACCAGGGGCCATCCCGACATCAGCGCCGCGATCCGCGCTTCCCTCCGAAAGGGCGGAGACCCGCAGCCGCGCTCGGCCGTCCTCGCCATCGCCGGCCGGGTCGACGCGCCCTCCGTCCAGCTCACCAACGCGGACTGGACAATCGAGGCTGCCCGCATCGGCGACGACTTCGACCTGTCGCGCGTGGTGGTGGTGAACGACTACGTGCCGGTGGCGGCGGGCGCCGCCGGCATTGCGCCGGGCGACCTCTCGCCGATCGGCGCAGCCACCGATGCCGGCCGCGGCGCCCGTGTCGTGCTCGGCCCCGGCACCGGATTCGGCGCAGCCGCCCTCGTGCCCTACGAGGACCGTCTCGCCATCGTCTCGACGGAAGCCGGCCACACCGATTTCGGCCCCGTCGACGACGAGGACTTCGAAATCTGGCCGGGCATCGCGCGGCTCGAAGGCCGGGTCACCGTGGAAGCGCTGCTGTCGGGTCCGGGGCTGGCGCGCCTGCATGCCGCCGTGAGGCGCATCCGCGCGGGCGGCGACGGCACCTGCATCGACCCGGCGACGGTGACCGAGACAGGCCTTTCGGGCGACGATTCGCACGCGGACGCGGCCATCCGGTTGTTTTCAAAGTATCTCGGCCGGGTCTGCGGCGACCTCGCACTGACCTTCCTGGCCACGGGCGGCGTCTATATCGGCGGCGGCATCGCCCCGCGCATCCTGAAGGTGCTGAACGACGGCGGCTTCCGAAAGGCCTTCGAGCACAAGCCGCCCTTCGCGGCGATGATGCGCGACATCCCGACCAGCGTCATCACGGTGCACGACCCGGCCGTGAACGGCCTCGCCGCGCTGGCGAGCGAGGGCGACCGGTTCATCTATCACGGGCAGAGCTGGCAGGGGTGAGCGGGCTCGTCTCGCAGTTCAGCCCGTCATCCCGGGGCCGCGCAGCGGAACTCGGGCGCCTCGCCCTGACCCAGCCTCGGGCATCACGGGCGGGTTCCGGGTTCTCGCCTGCGGCGAGCCGGGGAATGACGGAGGCGCACATACGCACTCGGTCGGCGAAAGATGCTCCTCAGAGCGCCCCATCCTTCACCCGCCCCGGATCGGCCAGCGCATGCAGCAGCCCCGCCGCCGCGTGGGCGAAGCGTAGCGTCACCGCCTTGCGGCGCGCCCCGCTGAGCGGATGGTCGGCCGGTGCGCGCAGGATCGCGGCGCCGAAGGCGTCTGCGACGATGAGCCCGCATTCCTCCGGAATCAGGCTCTCAGGGACCGTTTCGGGAATCGCGAAGAAGAAGCGGTCGCAGAAATCGCGGTAGTCGGGCCATTTCCGGTCGGCGCGGAAATCGGCGACGCTCGACTTGATCTCGACGATGGTCAGGCGCCCGGCCGGGCACAGCGCGATCACGTCGGCGCGCCGGCCGTTCGCGAGCGAGAATTCGGGCAGCGAGACGCAGCCCATCTCCGAAAACAGCCGGCGCACCCCACGCTGAACATGAAGCGCCGTGGCCGACTGGCGGCGGTCGGGGGGCAGGATGGCATATGCGAGGGCAGCGGACATTGGCGGGCCGGCAGCTTCGGGACCGTACGACTGAATCAGCTGGCGCCCGGCTTGTCATCCCCCCCGATTTCACGCGATGTTTCACGTGAAACATATCCTATAATGTCTTTAATATCCTTGCGACGCCGATTTGCGGTGGCTTGGCCTTGCGTCGTGGGTGATGTCCGAAACGCCACGGCGCAGGCGGTCGAAACTCTGGCTTGGCTTTCCGTGTGGCCCAGCTATCCGAAACCGTTCGGACTGCCTTATGATCTTTTGCAACATAACACCGCCTTTCCAATTGACGGGCGATAGAATTCATTCTTGCTCGAATTCGATCGCAAAACACTTTGCAGTAATAATTTATAAATCTACATTATAAAATACAGATTATATTTCGGCTGCGCAATAAATACATCATGACCGCCACATGCGTGCCATTTTACGGTTCGACGTAACGATTCAAATATTTGTCCAAGAATTAAATTTTAATTCTATGATTTCCTCGAATCGTTTTACCGCCGAAGCTTTCGTGCGATAGCTTGAAGATAGGTATGGATTGCCCTGCAAAATTGATTTAACTGATATCGAATCAGCGCTCGATGCGCCGAAACTTGGCTATATAAATATATAATTTTAACCTATGAGCATAACCTCGATTTCGAAAGCGTAATTCTGCTTTGTATGCAGAATACGCGGTCTTGATCTTTGAAGGGAGGAAACGCGATGGCTACGATCGATTTCGTTGGCGCGCATTCTGCAGGCTCGAAAGAATATGATCTTTCGAGCGAAGATCAGCTCAGGTTTTTCAACGCAAGCACAGCTGCCAAGGCAAAAATCTTCAGCACATATGGAAATATAAGTTTTCACAACAACAGCACTGCGGGCTATTCTTTTACGATCAATAATTATGGAAATACGGTTTTTTACGACAATTCCAACGCGGGACGAGCAACCTTTTTGGGCATCAACGAATCTGTCGTATTCCGGAATCACAGCAACGCGGCACTTTCGAGGATCGTCAGCAGTGGGGTCGTCGGTTTTGACGACAGCAGTTCTGCTGGCCGCGCAACGATCGATGTCAGTTTTCTCGGCTTTTTGCAGTTCCGCGATCAGAGTACCGCGGCAAACAGTAAGATTAAGATCGATGGTGGCCCCATGGAAACCGGAGCGGCGGCCTTCTATGGTCGAAGCACGGCGGGAACGGCCGACATCACGGTCGGCTCGAGAGCCTACTTGACGTTCGACGATCAAAGCACCGCCGGATCTGCCAAGATCACCAACAACGCGTCGCCGGAGGACGGGACCGTTGGAGTCGTCGATTTTTCGTCCACGGCCGGGCTGCAGGACAATCATAGGATCAGCGCCGGCTCGATTGCAGGAGCCGGCAGTTACTACCTCGGTTCCAATCAGCTCACGGTCGGCAGCCTGAACAGAAATACGACGGTTTCGGGCTCCATTCTGGATGGCGGCCTAGGCGGTGGAACGGGCGGCTCTCTGGTGAAGGCAGGTTTGGCAACCCTCACGCTGACAGGAGCCAACACCTATAGCGGAGGCACCATCGTCAATGCCGGCCGGCTCGCACTGGCCTCGGCGCAGGCGGCGGGCACCGGTGCGATCACCTTTGCAAACGGTGCACAGACCCTGCAGCTCGATGCCGCCGCCCTCGGCGCGCCCGGCGGAACCTTCGGCAACGTCATCGCAAACTTCGACTATGGCGACACGCTCGACCTCCGGGGCTTGCGCTATGCCCCCGGCGCCAAGTCCGCGCTCGACGGCAACACCCTCACCGTCACCAGCGGCAGTGTCAGCGAAAGCTTCGCACTGAGCGGGAACTACGCCGGGCGGACGTTCCAGGTCTATAACGACGGGGCGTCGGGCTCGGCCCTCCGGCTGATCCGAGGGACCGGTTCGGCACAGACCGTCGCGAGCCTGTCGGGTGGGGAGACACTGTCGGCCGAGGCGGCGCACGGCACCCTCGCCGGCACTGCCGGGTCCGGTGCAGGGAGCGCCCCGACCGTCCTGCAGGACGGGATACAGGACACGGTCCTGCTGCAGGGCGGCGACGAGCAGATCGTCGGCTTCCGCCTGAAGGAGGACGTCCTGGATCTCAGCCGGATCCTGTCCGAATCGCACCTGAGCGCAAGCCTGATCCAGGGGTCACCCGACTACATCGGCAACCACCTGAGCCTCACCAACTCGGGCGCCGACGCCACGCTGTCCTTCAATCCCGCCGGCAACTCCGCCGGGCCGGGCCGTGAGCTGGCGACTTTGCACGGGGTCGGCGCCGACGTCTCCCTGCAGACCCTGATCTCGGGTCACGACCTCATCCTCGGCCCATCTCCGATGCACGCTTGAGCGGACCGAGGAGGTGCCCTGCCAACGGGCACGCAGGCATCGCGGTCGGGTGCGACCACGGCACCCGGCCTGTCGCCATTCAGCCGCGCAGGTTACGGCGCGAGGCTCAGACCGCGCGTGAACTCGGTCCGACCGAGACGGTGCCGAGCGCCGCCCGGATCGCCGCGAACCCATCGGTCAGCGCTGCCGGCCCCGGCTGCAGGATCAGCGGCGATTTGATCTCGTGGATGCGCCCCGACGCCACGGCCGGGATCGCGTCCCAGCCCGGCCGTTCGCGGATGCGCGCGACGTTGACCTTCTTCCCGCACCACGAGGCGAGGATCACGTCGGGGGCGGCGGCTACGACCTGCTCCGAGGTGACGATGCGGTCCCTGGCAGCCTGTGCCCGGCCGAGCTCCGGGAACACGTCGTCGCCCCCGGCGGCGCGGATCAGGTCGGCGACCCAGCCGATGCCGGAGATCATCGGCTCGTCCCATTCCTCGAAGTATACCTTTGGCCGCACCCGCCCGCGGCACGCCTCGACGGCGGCGGCGAGGTCCCGCTCGTAGCCCTGCGCCAACGCCTCGGCCCTGTCGGAGGCGCAGACCAGGGCGCCGAGCGTGCGGATCATCGCGAGGCAGCCGGCCACGTCGCGCTGGTTGAACAGGTGGACCGCGATGCCGGCCCGGGCGAGGTCGGCGACGATGTCGGCCTGAAGGTCCGAGAAGGCCAGGACGAGATCCGGGTCGAGCGCCAGAATTTTTGGGAGATCCGCGCTGGTGAAGGCAGAGACGCGCGGCTTCTCCCGGCGGACGCGGGCCGGGCGCACGCAATAGCCCGAGACGCCGACGATGCGGTCCTCTTCGCCCAGCAGATACAGCGTCTCGACGGTCTCTTCCGTCAGGCAGACGATGCGCTCCGGGGGAAACCGCCGCATCAATCCGGTTTCCGCAATGTCTTCGCGCGAACCGGACCCACTTCGCTCGACATGGCGGACGCCTAACCGTGGAACCAGGCGATCAGCCCGGCGCCAGGTGCCAGCAGCACGAAGGCCCAGACGGCCGCCGACAGCACGTTGGCGATCTGGAACGGAATCCGGTTCACCCCGAAGATGCCGGCGATGAGCGGGATCACCGCGCGCACCGGCCCGAAGAACCGCCCGATCGCCACCGCACCGGCGCCCCAGCGCCGCAGAAAGTCCTCGGCGCGGCGGGTCGGCTCGGGGTAGCGGCTCATCGGCCAGAAGGACTTGGCGCCCTCCTTGTAGTAGCGGCCGAACTCGTAGGACAGCCAGTCGCCCAGCGCCGCGCCGACCGCGGCGGCGATCATCACCGGCCAGAAGGAGATGTCGCTCACGCCGATCAGCGCGCCGATCGCGACGAGGATCACGGTGGCCGGCACCAGCAGCGACAGGAAGGCGACGGACTCGCCGAAGGCGAGCAAGCCCGCGATCAGCGGCGTCCAGGCCTTGTGCACCTCGACGAAGCCGAGGACGGATTGGCGGATGGCGTCGAAATCCATGTCTTCGGCGTCTCGGGCTGCGGCGGCAGGTTCCCTGTGACCGGTCGGGGCGTCGCCAGCAAGCGTCGCCATCGCACTCGTCATGCGATCCGGTGCGGCCGGCCGCAAACTCGGCTATCAGGCAGACCCTCGACGCCCCCTGGAGGGGAGACCCATGCAAGTCCTGTCGATCCAGTCCCACGTCGCCTACGGGCATGTCGGCAACGCCTCCGCGGTGTTTCCGATGCAGCGCATGGGCGTGGATGTCTGGCCGATCCACACGGTGCAGTTCTCCAACCACACCGGCTACGGCGCCTGGAGGGGCCGCGTCTTCGACGGTCCGGCCATCGAGGAGGTCGTACAGGGCGTGGCGGAGCGCGGCGTGCTCGGCCGATGCGACGCGGTGCTCTCGGGCTATATGGGCTCGCCCGATATCGGCACGGCGATCCTCGACGCGGTCGCCCAGGTGCGGGCCGCCAACCCGGACGCGCTGTATTGCTGCGATCCCGTCATCGGCGACACCCATTCCGGCATCTATGTGCGGCCGGGCATCAGCGAGCTCATGTGCGAGCGGGCGGTGCCGGCCGCCGACATCGTCACGCCGAACCAGTTCGAGCTGAACCTGCTCTCGGGCCTGCCGACGGCCACGTTGCGCGAGGCCAAGGCGGCGGCGCAGGCCGTCCAGGCGCTCGGGCCGCGCGTGGTGCTGGTGACCTCCCTCGCCACCGACGCCACGCCGCCGGACGCGATCGACATGCTGGCCGGGGAGGGCGGTGCCTTCTGGCGCCTGCGCACCCCGCGCCTCGACCTCAAGGCCGTGAGCGGCGCGGGCGATGCCGTCGCGGCGCTGTTTCTCGTGCACTACTTGCGCACCGGCTCGGCGGCGACCGCGCTCGGCATGGCCGGCGCCTCGATCCACGGGCTGCTGCGCCAGACGGCCGAGGCCGGCTCGACCGAACTCCTCACCGTCGAGGCGCAGGACGAGTTCGTGAGCCCGAGCGTGGTGTTTCCGGTCGAAGCCGTATGAGATGGTCCCTGGTACAGGAGACAGCATGACCCGCCGCCGCTTCGTCACCCTCGACGTCTTCACCGAGACCGCCTTCGCCGGGAACCCGCTCGCGGTGGTGCTCGATGCGGAGGGGCTGGACGACGCGGCGATGCAGGCGATCGCGCGGGAGTTCAACCTGTCCGAGACGGTGTTCGTGCTGCCGCCGCAGGAGGCGCGCCACCGGGCGCGGCTGCGCATCTTCACACCGCTCGCCGAGTTGCCCTTCGCCGGCCACCCCACCATCGGGACGGCGGTGCTCCTCGCGCTGAAGGACCGGGCCGCCCACAAGAGTGAGACCCAGGCCGACGCCACCGCCTTCGGACTGGAGGAGGGGATCGGCATCGTCCCCTGCCTGGTCGAGACCGGCAAGGGCCGGGGCCGCGCCCGCTTCAAGGTGCCGGGCCTGCCGGTCTTCGCCGGCGACGGACTCGAGGCGAGCATCCTGGAGGGGATGCTCGGCCTGCAGCCGGGGGAGGTCGGTTTCTCCCGGCACAAGGCGAGCCGGCACGGGGCGGGCGTGCCCTTCACCTTCGTGCCGGTCGCCACCCGCGACGCCCTCGACCGGGCGCGGCTCGACACCGCCGCCTTCGACCGCGCGGTGGCCGCGGGCAAGACCGGCGCGCTCTACCTCTACACGCCGGATCCCGCCCCGAACGGCCGGCGCTATCAGGCGCGGCTGTTCGCGCCGAATCTCGGCATCGTCGAGGACCCGGCGACGGGCTCGGCCGCCGCCGCCTTCGCGGGCGTGCTGATGCAGTTCGAAAAGCTCGGCGACGGCACGCACGACGTTGTGCTGCGCCAGGGCTACGCCATGGGGCGCCCCAGCGAGATTGCCCTGCAGGCAGTGGTCGAGGCCGGCGCCCTGCGCTCCGTCGAGATCGGCGGCGCGGCGGTGGTGGTCAGCGAGGGCGCGCTGCTTGTCTGAGGGCGCGCGGCACGGCTTCACGCTCAGCCGTCTCGCCATCGTCTCGGCCCGGCTCGTCGCGCACGACTGGGCCTGGGCGCGCGAGAACGCGGAGGCGATCGACCGCAACTGGCGGCGGCGGGTCTCCGAGAAGCCGGCGATGTTCGACGGCACCGTGCTGCTGAGCCCAGGCTGCACCATCCGCGACGGCGCCTGCGCGGTGACGTTCTTCGAGACGCGCTTTTCGCGGTTCCTTGCGTCGCGCGATCTCGGATCGCCGGATGCGAGCGTGTTCAACGCCTTCTCGGCCATCGTGCCGCACACCGCCGATGGGGCGATCCTGCTCGGAGAGATGGCGGCGCACACGGCCAATGCCGGTCAAGTCTATTTCCCCTGCGGCACGCCCGACCGCGACGACGTTCGCGCCGGCGGCCTCGTCGATCTCGCCGGCAGTGCCGCGCGCGAGCTTCTGGAGGAGACCGGCCTCGCCTTGCCCGATGGCGCGGAGACCGCACCCTGGGTGCTGCTGCGCGGGGAGGGGCAGCTCGCCTTCCTGCGGCCGGTCCGGTTCGCGGCGAGCGCCGACGCGCTCTTGACGCGCGTCGAAGCGCATCGCCGTCAGGAGCAGGAGCCGGAACTCGGCCGTCTGGTCGTCGTGCGTGGAGCGGCCGACATCGACCCGGCCCGGATGCCGGGCTTCGTACGGGCCTATCTCGAGGACGCCTTGGCTCAGCGGTAGCCGTAGCGCGCCTTGGCCGCCGCGAGGAGCCGGATGCCCTCGGCACTCTTCCCGGCCGCGCAGGCGCTTGCGGCGGCATCGAGGTCGGCGCTGAAGCGCTTGCCCACCGCTGCGTTCAGGTTCTCGGTGGCGACGTCGCTGTCGACCACGGCCTGGGTGTGGGCGATGGTCGGGCCGCAGCCGCTGCCCTTGGGCAGTTCGGCGAGGGCCGGCGCAGCCGGCGCAGGCGGTAGCGCCGCGGCGGCGGTCGGCCCGGTCACGCCGGACAGGCTGTTGCAGGCGCAAAGCGAGCCGGCGGCAAGGAAGGCGGCGAGGGCGAGACCCGAATGGCGGATCGGCATGGCGACGTCTCCGGAACTGCGAGGACGTGGAACGACAGGGCGGGACGCTGAGCCGCAGCCGGCGCAGGGTCAATCGCGGGTGCTCCGTGCGACATGCGTTTTCGGGAAGATGCGGCCGGCGCGCATCACTCGGCTGCGACCGCGCGCTTGTCAGGCCCCGGCGCCAAAGCTAGATACGGAATTCAGGGGTCGGCGACATGCCGGCTTGCCCCCGTCCGAGGAGAATCGAGCCGTGGCTTCCGCCGGCTCAGCGCTGACGATGCTGCCTGCCGCTCGAGCGGTGGCGAGCGCGCGCGCAAAAAACCTTCTCGCCGGCCTTCTCCTTACCCGCCCCTGAGGGCCGTCCGGGCGTGGTCGCCTGGGCCTTCAGGGGACGCGCTTCGGACAACCGATCCCGGGTTTCGGTGCCACTCCCGCTGATGGGGACTGAGCACCTGAGAAGGTAGCAACGATCATGACCAGTCATTCCGAAAAGGACCGCGTCGTCATCTTCGACACGACGCTGCGCGACGGCGAGCAATGCCCCGGCGCGACCATGACCCTCGACGAGAAGCTCGCGGTGGCGGAGCTGCTCGACGCGATGGGCGTCGACATCATCGAGGCCGGCTTCCCGATCGCCTCGAACGGCGATTTCGAGGCCGTGACCGAGATCGCCCGGCGCACCAAGCGCGCGACGGTGGCCGGCCTCGCCCGCGCCATCCCCGCCGACATCGCCCGCGCGGGCGAGGCCGTGAAGCACGCCCGGCGCGGCCGCATCCACACCTTCGTCTCGACCTCGCCGATCCATCTCGCCTACCAGATGCGCAAGACCGAGGACGAGGTGGTCGAGATCATACTCAAGACGGTCGCCCAGGCGCGCGACCTCGTCGAGGACGTCGAGTGGTCGGCGATGGACGCGACGCGCACCGGCATCGACTACCTGTGCCGCTGCGTGGAAGCCGCGATCCGTGCCGGCGCCACCACGATCAACCTGCCCGACACCGTCGGCTACACCACGCCCGAGGAGTATCGCGCCATGTTCCGGCAGGTGCGCGAGCGCGTGCCGGATGCCGACAAGGCGATCTTCTCGGTGCATTGCCACAACGACATCGGTCTGGCGGTCGCGAACTCACTGGCCGGAATCGAGGGCGGGGCACGGCAGGTCGAGTGCACCGTCAACGGCATCGGCGAGCGGGCGGGCAACGCGGCCCTCGAAGAGGTCGTGATGGCGATCCGCACGCGCTCCGACGTGATGCCGTTCGAGACCGGCATCGACACGACGATGCTCACCCGCGCCTCGAAGCTCGTGTCTCACGCTACGAACTTTCCGGTGCAGTACAACAAGGCCATCGTCGGCCGGAACGCCTTCGCGCATGAGAGCGGCATCCACCAGGACGGCATGCTCAAGCATTCCGAGACCTACGAGATCATGACGCCGGCCTCCGTCGGCCTCAGCAAGACCTCGCTGGTGATGGGCAAGCATTCCGGCCGGGCCGCCTTCCGCTCCAAGCTCACGGAGTTGGGCTTGTCGCTCTCCGACAACCAGCTGCAGGACGTGTTCGAGCGCTTCAAGGCGCTCGCCGACCGCAAGAAGCACGTCTACGACGAGGACATCGAGGCGTTGGTCGACGAAAACCTCGCCACCGCACACGACCGCATCCGCCTCGTCTCGCTCTCGGTGATCGCCGGAACGCGGGGGCCGCAGCGCGCCACCATGAAGATCATGATGGACGGCCGCACCTTCACCGAGGAGGCCGACGGCAACGGCCCCGTCGACGCGGTCTTCAACTGCATCAAGGCGATGGTACCGCACGATGCCGTGCTCGAGCTCTATCAGGTCCACGCAGTCACCGAGGGCACCGACGCCCAGGCGGAGGTCTCGGTGCGCCTCAAGGCCGCCGAGCGCAGCATGACCGCCCGCGGGGCCGATCCAGACACGCTGGTGGCCTCCGCGAAAGCCTATCTCTCGGCGCTGAACAAGCTCTCGGCGACATCCGTGCGCCTGCATGCGCAGCACGCCGCGACGGTGTGAAGGACCGTCGCGAGCGATAACGGGAAGCCGCTCCAACGGCGCCGGGGCGCGAAGAGCGCTCCGCAGCGCGAAGGCCGGAGCCCGCGAAGGCGGGCGCCGGCAAACGAGGCCGAGAAAACGGGGGGCGAACGCTTTCCGGCGATTGCCCCAAAAACTAGGCCGTCGGGGGTGGACAGCCCCCGGCGGCGTTGCTATCAGCCCCTCACTCGCGGGGGACTTGGTGGACCCCGCGCCGCCGCCTAGGCGACGGGCGCATAGCTCAGTTGGTAGAGCAGCTGACTCTTAATCAGCGGGTCCTAGGTTCGAACCCTAGTGCGCCCACCAATCATTAAAATACTCAGCGGTTGCTTCGGGTGAACTAACCCGGAACGTGCGACCTGCTTTACGGGGCCGCGCTTGCGACCTTCTTGCTTTAACTCCTTCGAAAATGCCGGCTTGCGAGCTCAATATTTTGCTCCGCAAACATCTGGGCGTCCAGCCTCCATTGCGGACGCGCTGCGTCGTAGCTTTGCGCTAATCCGCAAGCTTCTCGTTAAAATATTCGTTGATCGCAATACAGCTCCAGGAACGCGCGGACAAAAGCGCTGCCCAACCAATCAAAGTTGGCGGATCGAAAGAAAACAGTTTCGATCGAGGACTTGCAGCCACACGACATCGAAGTCGCACGGCCTCTGATTTCGACGTTGTTGCGATCCCGGGCTTGACGTCGCAATCGCAGATGGCATGAAACTGCCTCATCCAGTCGTGAGGTGAAACGCGTGCTTGATCTGACTGAGAGCGACGAGCGTGCCGTCGAGCGCTTGAGCTTCTTCATGCTGAAGGAAGCCTACGGTGCGATCGCTTCGGTGCTCGTCACGCTCGATCCGGAGGTGGCGCAGACCCTGTTCGAGCGGATCGAGAGGCAGATCGAAGAGACGCTTCAGCGCATCCACAGCCAGCAATCGGAGGGTACCGCCTCCACCGGGGTCGCAACGGCGATCGCCGAAACTCTCGTGCCGGTCCTCGAGGAATGCCACGGCCACGAAACGAAGCCGAGTCTGCGGCAGCCGGCAGGATCACCGGCGGGCGGCGAAGCGTCCAAGGTTCAACTCCACAAGATCATGGCACCCCAGCCGCAGCTCACGGCCAAGATCGTCGCCACTTGAAGCCGGCAAGCGGATAAGAATGCCCGGACGATGATCTTCGTCCGACGACAGGGACGGGTACGACTCAGGATCGAACATTCGATGACGTCGTCGGACGGTGGCGGGATCGCAGCGATGCGCCACGGCGATCCTTTCGGGCGGCGCTACCGATCTGCATGGCTTCCGCCACATCGAATGATCGGAGACGCAGCTCTCCCGGAGTAGCGGGACAGTGCGACGCATCGACAGATCACCCCTTCGTGAATATGAAAATTTTCCCGAGAGATTTGTGCATGGATCTCCCGGTCTCACTTCCGCTATCGTACTACGGCTGCGATGCGGCACGGTTCGTGAAAGCTCGGCGCTCGCCTCGGTTGCACGGTCGACCGACGGTAGGGGGTCCAACGGCATGGTGAGTATGGTGAACGCGCCGACCGAGCAGGCCGGGGCCCTTCGAGACCCCCTCTTGCTCGACAACCAGCTCTGCTACGCCCTCTATGCGGCCGCGCACCGCATGACGAAGTCCTATCGCCCGATGCTGGAGCGGATGGGTCTGACCTATCCGCAATATCTCGTCCTGCTCGTCCTGTGGGAGACGGATGGCGTCACCGTATCCGAGATCGGGCGGAGGCTGCGGCTCGATTCGGGCACCCTGACGCCGGTTCTGAAGCGCCTGGAGACGGCGGGCCTCGTCGGCCGCAACCGCCGCCGCACCGACGAGCGCGAGGTCGAGATCGCCCTGACGCCGAACGGCCGCGACCTCCGTGCCGAAGCCGTGTCGGTCCGCCAATCGGTGATGTGCCAGCTCCACATGTCGGAGCCGGAGATCCAGGCGATGCGCGCCGACCTCAACGCGCTGATCGAGAATCTCAGCACCGCTCCCTGAACGGCGCGTGTTGCGCGGTCGCGATCGATCCGTCGCGAATATGCAGACCGAAGGGCGAACCGTCACCGGCGCGTCGCGTTGGTGGCCATCATGGCCGATCCGTCGGGTCCGTCGGGGTCGCAAATGCTTTGCCAGATAACTTTCGCCTTGAGCGCGTGCTCCGGCATCGGATAGTGAACCCGCCGTGACGCTCGCGATGACCCCACCCGCCCTGACGGATACCGAACCGCTACCCCGGTCCGGCGGCGTTTCCGCATGACGTCGAGCCCGATGGAGACGGTCCTCGAACCGAGGCGCCAGGTGGGTGCGCTGCCGTTCCGGCGCACGCCGGAGGGCAGCTTCCTGATCTTCCTGATCACGTCGCGCGAGAGCCGGCGCTGGGTCATTCCCAAGGGTTGGCCGATGAAGGGCCGCAAGCCCTACGAGGCCGCCGCCCGCGAAGCCTACGAGGAGGCCGGGCTCGTCGGCCATATCGGTAAGCGGCCGCTCGGCTTCTACCTCTACGACAAGCGCCTCAAGAGCCGCGATTCGGTGCTCTGTCAGGTCAAGGTCTTTCCGCTGGAAGTCCGCAAGCAGCTCAAGGCCTGGCCGGAGAAGCACCAGCGCGAGGGCCACTGGTTCTCGCCCTCGGAAGCGGCCGAACTCGTTGCCGAAGCCGGCTTATCCGGCATCA
Source organism: Methylobacterium sp. WL9 (assembly GCF_008040035.1). Taxonomy (NCBI): domain Bacteria; kingdom Pseudomonadati; phylum Pseudomonadota; class Alphaproteobacteria; order Hyphomicrobiales; family Methylobacteriaceae; genus Methylobacterium; species Methylobacterium sp. WL9. The sequence continues at coordinate 101,762 of NZ_VRVE01000006.1, read as the reverse complement.
TCCGCGCCGCGTGCAAGAAGGATCCCAGCATCGCCGGCTGAGCGACTGCTCAGGGTTCGTCGGATACCGGAGCGCCAGGGGCGTCTGCGCCTTCCCGCGCCGCCGCCCGGATCGCGTCGAGGGTGACGAACCGCAGCGAGCCGTCGCCGTCGAGCGCGAGCCGCGTCGCCCCCGAGGCCAGCATCAGCCCGAGGGCATCCCTCAACGAGAGATCGGGACTTACCCGGGCCGCGCCGTCGATCGTCCCCGGCAACGCGACTGCGCTCACGGCGACGAGGGCGAGACGGCGCAGGATGCGATCGTTACCGATGAAGTCCGCCACGAAGGCGTCGGCGGGCTTGGCCAGGAAGCGCTCCGGCGTGTCGGCCTGGACGATGGCGCCGTCGCGCATCAGGACGATGCGGTCGCCCATCAGCAGGCCTTCGGAGAGATCGTGCGTCACGATCATCACCGTCTTGCCGAGGCGCGCCAGGATCGCGCCGATCTCGCTCTGAAGCCGGCCGCGCGCCACCGGATCGACGGCCCCGAACGGCTCGTCCATCAGCAGCACCGGCGGATCGGCCGCCAGCGCACGGGCGACGCCGACGCGCTGGCGCTGTCCGCCGGACAGCGCATCCGGCCGCCTGTCGCGGTACTGAGCCGGATCGAGGCCGACGAGGTCGAGCATGGCGTCGACCCGCTCGGCGATCCGCTGGCGCGGCCAGCCGAGCAGTCCGGGCACCGTCGCCACGTTCTGCGCCACGCTCCGGTGCGGAAACAGGCCGATCCCCTGCAGCACGTAGCCGATGCCGCGGCGCAGCTTCACCGGATCGACGCCCGCTACGTCGCGGCCGTCGACGAGCACCCGTCCGGTATCGGGCTCGATCAGCCGGTTGACCATGCGCAGCGTCGTCGACTTGCCGCAGCCCGAGGGGCCGAGCAGCACGCAGGTGGTGCCCTCGGGGACGGTCAGGTCGAGATGATCGACGGCGGGGCGCGCAGCGTCGGCAAAGCGCTTCGAGACGCCCTCGAAGCGGATCACGCGCGAGGCACGATCAGCAACCCGAGCAGATCGAACCCATGGTCTTGCGCATCTTCGAATCCCAGGCCTTGTTGCGTGTGTCGGCCGCCTTCTGCGCCTTCGCCATCTCGTCGGCGACGGAGGGCTTTATCGCGCCGGGGTTGGCCGGCGGCATGACCCTGCCGGTGGCCGCGACGTTGCGGCCGGGGCTCGGCGACGGCGGCACGACGGGGCTCGTCGTCTGCGCCAGTGCCGGCAGCGCGAAGACGGCGGCGGCGAGGATCAGCGGGGATGCTCCGAGGCGGCGGCGCATGACATCGTTTCCGAGAGGCGACGCGCGGCAGCCGCAGGGTCGGCGGCATCGGCGTCAGGTCGCGTCGAGAGTGACATTGGCGCCCTTCGGTCGCAAGCTGGGCGGGCCGTATCGACGGCGCCGAAGAGGACGAATGCTGCGATGAGTCGCGCGCAGAACACGGCCAGCGTGCCAGGCAACCGGCGCGAGGCCGTCGCCGACGCCCTGGAGCGGATTGCGCCGCGCCTGCCGGCTTTCGAGGCCGACGCCACCCTGGATCGCGCCCTGTCGAGTTCGGGCCTGCGCGGGGCCGCGCCCGAGACGGCCGCATGGCTCGCCCTCGTCGCCTATGCCCGTCACGTCTTCACGGATTACGACGACCTTCTCGCCGAGGGCTACGACCGGGACAGCGCCCGGCATTTCGTCCTCGACGATCTCAACGCCACGTTGGGGGAATGGGGCTGCCGCCGGCAGGTGTCCGAGGACGTGGAGGAGAGCGACGAGGGCTAGCTCAGGTGCAGCACGCGGATCAGCACAAGGCTTACCGCGATCAGGACCGCGAGGGATCCCGTCACGACGAGCGTCACCCGGCCGCCGACCTGGGCCAGCCCGCGCACGTCGACGCCGAGACCGAGCGCCGCCATCGAGACGATGGTGAGCATTGTCGCGATCCGCGCCAGCGGCGGAAGGGCTGCATCGGGGACGAGCCCGAGGGAGCGCAGGCTCGCGAGCGCCAGGAAGCCGAGGATGAACCAGGGGACGAGCTTGCCGAGGCCGGGACGCGCCGAGCGCTGATCCGTCGCCCCACCCTCCGGCGACAGCCGCGGCGCGACGAACGAGAGCGCCACCACCACGGGCCCGAGCATCAGCACCCGTACGAGCTTCACCAGCGTGCCGATCTGCGTCGCGGCGAGGCCGATCGGCACGGTCGCGGCGAGCACTTGCGGCACCGCGTAGACGCAGAGCCCCGCCAGCACGCCGTATTGGTGCTCCGACAGGCCGGCCAGGGGCACGAACAGCGGCAGGCCCAGCACGACGAGCACGCCGACCACGGCGGTGAAGGCGATCGAGGCGGCGACGTCGCGGCCGTCGGCGCCGATCACCGGGGCGACGGCCGCGATCGCAGAATTGCCGCAGATCGCGTTGCCGCAGGCGATCAGGATCGACATGCGTGCGGGCAGGCCGAGCAGGCGTCCGAGCAGGAGGCTCGCCAGGATCGAGAGCAGCACGGTGCCGACGATGCCCGTGAGCAGGGCAGGACCGGAGGCGACGAGCGCACCGAGGCTGACGGACGCGCCGAGCAGGGTCACGGCGACTTCCAGCAGCTGCTTGGCGCCGAAGGCGATGCCGGCAGCGAACCGCTCGCTCGGCTGCCATGCCGTACGCAGGGCCATGCCCCCGAGGATCGCGACCACCAGCGCCTCGACATAGGGATGGCCGAAGGCTTCCTCCTCGACGGCCTGCACGCCCGCGGCCAGGGCGGTGATGGCAAGGCACAGGGCGAGCCCGGGCCACAGGGCGCGCGCGCCTCGAGCGGGCCGGAGGGCCGGGTTCCGGGGATGTCGAGAGTTCACACCGATCCTTCGCACGCCATCGAGAAGAAACTTCCAACTACGGCCAATCGGAGAGAACGAAGGTCTTTTGAGCGGCGGGCCTTCGAAAGATCCATCCATTGCCCGGCTCAAGGACACGGGCGATATCTGCTAGGATGAGCGATGATGCAAAGACCGGGCACCAGGGCTACGACCCGTTCGGCGAGCCGCTCGCGACGGACCGTCCCGCCATCACGTCCGTCCTCGATCGACGCGCCAACCGGGCTGCCTTGGCCGTGTTCTGGACCCTGGCGCTGCTCTTCGTGGCCGGGAGGGTCTACACGACCGATTGGCCGGCTGCCCATGCCTTCGTCGTGGCGATGATCGGCGGCGCTTGGTAGCTCCGCGACGCAGGAACGTGTCGTCTTGACTGGTTGTCCTGCCCGCTGACGGTACTCTGGCAACGATGCCCATGGCGGGTTGATCAGGTCCTCGCGACGGCCCAGAAGAGCGTCGCAACGGCCCAGTTTCAGGGCCGAGTCGCCGAGGACCCGTCATGAAGATCAGTGCGCGCAACGTACTCAAGGGCAAGATCGTCTCCGTCGAGAAGGGCGCCACCACCGCCCACGTGAAGATCGAGGTCGCCTCCGGCCAGGTCGTCACCTCGGCGATCACCAACGAGGCCGTGGACAGCCTGGGTCTCGCCGTCGGCGGCGAGGCCTACGCGGTGATCAAGAGCTCCGACGTCATGATCGCGGTGGACTGAGCACCATGCGCATCTCCGCCTCGGTTCTTCTCGCCGTTCTGGCGCTCGCCGGCAGCACCGCCCAGGCGCAGGACGCGGCCAAGCCCGAGGCGGATGTCTGCGCGAGCTTCGATTGGCCGCTGGCGCGCGAGCAAGCTTGGTTTTCAGCGCCCGACCTGCCGGTGCTGGTCTCCGGCGCGAACCTCCCCGTGGAGCGGCCCGCGGCTACTCTCACCCTGAAGCCCTCGGCCGAGGCCGACCTGCCCCAGGTACCGAGCCGTGCGCCGAAGCCCGGCAGCTTTTCAGGATATGTTCTCGTCGCCGCGCCCCCTGCGCCGGGTCAGGTCCAGGTGACGCTCTCGGGCGAGGGCTGGATCGACGTGGCGGAGGAGGGCGGCGCGCCCCTCAAGCCCGGCGCTCATAGCGGCCGCAGGGGATGCGTGAGCCTGCGCAAGAGCGTGCGATTTGCGGTCGGGACGAAGCCGTTGGTGGTCATTGTCAGCAACGCCGCCGCCCAGACGCTGCGTATCGCGGTGACGCCGGTCGACTGATCCACTTCGGTGGCGCGAATGCCCTCTCCCCGCATGCGGGGAGAGGGTGGCGCGGCTTGGATCTCAGGGCTGGTCCGAAGCCCACCTGGTCACCCCTGCAGGCTCAACCCGACCCCGTGCAACGCCTGCGCGCCCGGCGCCAGAATGCGTTGCGAATCCCGCTCCGCCAGCTCGCCCTCGAAACCGGCCCGGTCGGCATGACCAGTCCAGCATTCCAGCGACAGGAACGGCGCGGTCGGCTTCGTCCAGATCGCGAAATGCGGAAAGTCCTCGACCGCCATAGCGATCGCCTTGTCGCCGGGGCCGACGAAACGCATCGAGCGGCTCTTGGCATCGAGGAAGACCAGCGCTTCCTTGAACATCTCGGGATCGAGCGGCAGCGTCGTGTCGATGAGCGGCACGGCGCGCGTTTCGGCGGCGATCAGGCCGCCCTCGGCGATCTCCGGCACGTCCGGCGATTCCGTCGCGTCGAAGACGACGTGGTAGCCGCCGCCGGCCCGGCGCTCGCCGTCCGCGAAGGGCCAGGGAAAGGCGGGGTGGAAGCCGAGCCCATAGGGCAGGGGGGTCTCGCCGGTGTTCTCGACCTTGCAGACGAAGAGCAGGCGGCACGTATCGACCCGCACGTCGATGTCGAGGCGGAAGGCGAAGGGGTAATGCGTCCGGGTGGCGTCGCCGTCCTCGAGCCGCAACGTCACCGCATCCTCGGACTGCGTCACCACGCTGAAGGGCAGGTCGCGGGCGAAGCCGTGCTGGCCCATCGGATAGGTCTGGCCGTCGACCCGAACCACGCCGCCGGCCGAGGCGCCGACCACCGGGAAGAGCCAGGGCGCGTGCCGGTTCCAGTGCTCGGGGTCGCCGTTCCAGAGGTATTCCCGGCCGGCGACCTGCCACGACACCGGCTCGGCACCCTGCAGCGCGATGCGGGCGCTGGTCCCGTCGGCGGCCCGGATCTCGATCGTCTCGCTCATGATACGCGTCTCCCTGGGCCGTCCGCTTCGGGACTCTTCCGGTGAGCGGGGCAGGGGGCGCCCGGTTCCGCGGCGGACCGGAGCCCCGAATCCGGCTCGAACCGATCATGAACCTAGCGCATGCCGTAGAAAAAGGGACTCCGGCAGGAGCAAAATATCACACGCGACCAAGGGGATAGAGCGGACGCCGTCACCGCTCGGCAGAAGCGCGCCGGACCGGTCGCAGTGAAGGTTCGATTCACCGTGAGTCCAGGCCGCGGGGGATAACCCGGTCCGGACCGCATCGACGGAAACCCGATCCTGCGAGTCCGCACGCCACAGCAACGGGAACGGCGCGGCCTCGCGGGCTGCAGCGGACCCGGCACGAGGCGGTTAGGATGCGGCGCGAACCGACCTTCGACGATCTGGATTTCGACCAACCGGACGACGGCGTCCTGCCGCTCGGTGCGCCGAGGCCGTTCGGCCGCGCCCGTCTCGCCGCCCGCCTTGCCCTTGCCGCGGCGGTGATCGCCGGCCTCAGCCTTTTCGCCCGCGACAGAACCGGGTCGGCGCCATCGCCGCGCGCCTGGACAGAACCGCAACGCCTCGTGCAGGCGCCTGCCGTTCGCGCAGCGATCCCGGCGAGTACGGCCGGGCCGCTGCTGGCCATGGATTCCGCCGATCCGCCGGCCCGCGCCGAGCCTCCGCGCTGGAACGCGGCCACGGGCCTGCGCGAAGATGCCCTGACGCAGGGCAGCTTCGATGCGATCGAGGCGCCGTTTCTGCGGCTGACAATGACCGAGACGGGGCAGAGCCCCGAACCGGCGACGAGCCTGTTCGTGACGCTCGCCCGTCGTGCGGCGGAGATGCAGGGGCTGTCGGTGCTCCGCACCGGCGTACGCGGCACGGTCGAAACCAAGTTCGGTCCGTTCGAGACGGTGGAGGCGACGCTGAGCGGGCAGGGCTCCCGCCTCTGCACGGGGTTTGCCGGCATCGGCGCCAAGGCGATGCGGATCGACGGATGGCTCTGCGGCGTGCTCGGGCAGGCTCCCGAGCCTCGCGCGGTAGCCTGCGCCATCGGCGCGGTGCGGCTCGCCATCGCCGCGACCCCGACGATCGAGGTCGCGTTCGGGGAGGCCGAGCTGCGCCGAAGCGCCGGATGCGGTCCTGAGGGGGGCGTCGCCGGAAACACCCGCGGCAGCGACGAGACCGGGTCCATCGCCGGTCGCAAAACTGCAACAGGGGAGAGGAATTCGCGCCGGCCCAGAAAAAATGAGGCGGAACTGCGGCGAAATACGCAAGCGCGGCTATAAGGGCGGAACAACGGCTCAGCTCAGGCGTCTACTCCACAACGGGCTAATTGTTAACGTGCCCACCTTAGCTTCTGCCCACGCAAATCAGGGTCCCGCCATGCGCTTTATCAAGCTCGCCCTCCTGGGCGCCCTCTCCGTCACCGCGATCGGGTTCGGCTCGGCTGCAGAGGCGCAGGGCCCTTACGGCGCTCCGGGTTACGTCCGCGTCAGCCGTCCGCTGCCGATCCGCATCAAGCCGCGCAGCTGGCTCGACGCCGGCAACGTCACCGAGGCCTATAACGGTTCCGTCGCGAACCCGGCGACCAACCCCTACCTGATCCAGGCCAGCAACCTGAATTCGCCGGTCTACGGCCGCAACGACATGTACGGCGGCAGCAACATGCCCGACGCCATCACCAACGGCCCGTTCATCGGCGCCCGCGGCGGCGCGATCCGCAACGTCGACTTCTCGGCGATCGACGCGATCGACCCGACGTCCTACGTCTCGCGCACGGGCCGGTCGCCCTACTAGAACCAAGCGACTTTTCGGATTTCGAGACGGGCCCCTTTTCGGGGTCCGTTTTCGTTTGGGGTGGTGCCCGACCGATTCGAGCTCACCCACTGCGCTCAGGCGGAGCCGAGCTCGCGCAGGATCGCATCGCCCATCTCGGACGTGCTGATCACCGCGGCACCCTCCTTGGCGATGTCGCGGGTGCGGGCGCCGGAGGCGAGCACGCGGGTGATCGCGGCCTCGACTTGGTCGGCGGCGTCGCCGAGGCCGAAGGAGTAGCGCAGGCACATGGCCAGCGAGCCGATCATCGCGATCGGGTTGGCGAAGCCCTTGCCGGCGATATCGGGAGCCGAGCCGTGGACGGGCTCGTAGAGCGCCTTGCGGGTGCCCTTGGCATCGACCGCTCCCAGCGACGCCGAAGGCAGCATCCCGAGGGAGCCGGTGAGCATCGCCGCGATGTCCGAAAGCACGTCGCCGAACAGGTTGTCCATGACGAGCACGTCGAACTGCTTCGGACGCCGGACGAGCTGCATGGCGCAGTTGTCGGCGAGCACGTGCTCCAACGCGATGTCGGAATGGTGCTCCTGGTGGACCCGCGTGACCACCTCCTTCCAGAGGACGCCGGTCTTCATGACGTTGTTCTTCTCGGCCGAGGCGACGCGGCCGGAGCGCTTGCGGGCGAGATCGAAGGCGACGTGGGCGATCCGCTCGATCTCGGCGGTGGTGTAGACCTGGGTGTCGACGGCGCGCTTGGAGCCGTCCTCCAGCGTCGTGATCTCCTTCGGCTCACCGAAATAGACGCCGCCGGTGAGCTCGCGCACGATCATGATGTCGAGGCCCTCGACGAGCTCGGGCTTGAGCGCGGAGGCCTCGGCCAGCGCCGGGTAGCAGATCGCCGGGCGCAGATTTGCGAACAGGCCGAGATCCTTGCGCAGGCGCAGCAGGCCGGCCTCGGGGCGGATCTCGTAGGCGACGCCGGCCCATTTCGGGCCGCCGACGGCGCCGAGCAGGATGGCATCGGCCGCATCGGCCTTGGCGAGCGTCGCGTCGGAGAGCGGCGTGCCGTGCGCGTCGATGGCCGAGCCGCCGACGAGGTCGGTCTCGGTCTCGAACGTCGCGAGGCCGGCTCGACCCAGCCAGCCGACCACTTTTTCGACCTCGGCCATCACCTCGGGGCCGATGCCGTCGCCGGGGAGGAGAAGGAGCTTGTAGGTCGTCATGGTCGCCCTGGCCTTTGAAGCATGATGCGGAACAGTCGATCCGGTTTTCCGACGACATCACGCGCGAACGAGGAACTCGATCATGCCACCGCTCCCGTAAGGCAGCGGCACGATCGAGATGCCCGGGCTTGGTCGGCCGGGCGATTGTCAGTGGGCTGTAATGAGCCGGTCCCGGTGCTGGCAAGTCCGGAGACGCCGGTTCGGCTCAGTGCGCCTGCCGGAGCGCGCGGCGCTCGCCGTCGGGCATGGGCGGTTGCGGCATGCCTCCTCGCTCGCCGTTCGTCATGCCGGCATCGAATATCCGGAAGGTGCCGCGCCCGGCGGCCTTGGCGGCGTAGAGGGCGGTGTCGGCCTGCGTGAACAGGTCGGAGGGCGTGCACGGCCCGACGACGGGGGCGATGCCGACGGAGGCGCCGATGCGGAAGGCGTGCGCACCGCATTGCATGGGCTGGCTCAGGGCGGCGACGATCGCGTCGGCGAGCACCTCCGTCGCGCTGTCCCCGGCACCGCGGCCAAGCAGCACGGCGAACTCGTCGCCGCCGATCCGCGCGACGAGATCCGCCCCCGTGCAGACCGTGCCGAGCCGGCGGGCGGCCTCCTGCAGGCAGGCATCGCCCAGGGCGTGGCCGAAGCCGTCGTTGATCCGCTTGAAGCCATCGAGATCGACCAGCAACAGCGCGGCGACGGGTGCGCGGTCGCGGCGATCCGCGCCGAGATCCGCCAGCCGAGCCTCGAAGCTGGCGCGGTTGGCGAGCCCCGTCATCACGTCGAACTCGGCGAGATAGCGGGTCCGTTCGAGCAGCAGCGTCTGCTCGGTGATGTCCTGCTTCATGCCGAACAGGCGCACGGGGACCCCGTCCCGGCAATCGGTCGCGGCGGTGAGCCGGATCCAGCGGCGGCGCCCCTTCAGCGTGACGATCTCGGTATCGAGCCGGAAGCCGCGACGGCCGGCGATGGCCGCGCTGCGGGTCCGCTCGAGCACCTCGCGCGACGCCTGCGTGTAGCAATCCAGCGTCGTGTGGCGCGCGAGGCGCGCACCCCGCGGGATCTCGAACAGGTCGAAGACCTGATCGGTCCAAGTCAGGCCGTCGTCGTGCAACGCGCATTCCCAGATGCCGACGCGCGCCCCGGCCGCCGCCCGCTCGAAGGTGCCGCGGCCCTGGGCCATCTCCTCGGCCTGCGCGCGGATGGTGAGGGCCTGCTTCTCGAGGCGATCCCGGAGACGCTCGATGGTGATGTCGTCGCATCGGCGCGCGGCCACCGGCGCGAGTTCGGCCGCCAGATCCTCGAAGGCCCGAACATGCACCGCCGAGAGCCAGCGCGGCTGCGAATGGACCAGACTGAGCACGCCGAACGGCCGGCCCGTCTCCGACATCAGAGGGATGCCGGCATAGAAGCGGATGCGCGGCCGGCCGGATGCAGCTTGAACCGAGTCGGCCTCCAGATCGATGTCCGGCACGACGACCGTGCCGGAAGCGGCCATCACCTGGAGGCGGCAGGCGGCGGGATTGGCGGACCAGGGGATCGGCGCGCCGGAATGGAATTCGGCCGGACGGCCCTCTTCGTCCGTCAGGCGGATCATCGCCGCACGGACGCAGAAGCTGCGGCGAACGCGCTCCAGCAACAATGCGATCGGATCAGGGCTGTCGAGGCACATCACACGAACGACACTCGTCCCCACCCCGCCGAACCGAACGCCCGCGCGGATCGAGGGATATCAGACAGTGAGGTGCAAAGCGTAAAGGTTTAATTGGCCTTCGGCGCACCGGTCACGGGCGAACGACTGGGAACCAGACCGGTCCCGCATTCGGAGGCAGTTCGGCGAGAGCCGGCGGCGGACTATGCCTTGCGCGCCACCGTGAACCGCGCCGCCTCGCGCAGGATGGCCGCGCGCTCGCCCCAGGGGGCCACCGCCTCCTCGCAGATGCCGACGAGGCGGTCGCATTCGGCGCGGGCGCCGTCGAGGCCCAGGCGATCGACCAGGGTCGCCTTGCCGGCGTCCTTGTCCTTGCCGGTGGCCTTGCCCATCGCTTCCGGAGACGCCTCGCGGTCGAGGATGTCGTCGGCGACCTGGAAGGCCTGGCCCAACGCCTGGCCGTAGCGCAGGAGCGCGGCGCGCTGCCCGCGGTCGGCGTGGCCAACGATGGCGCCGGCCTCGACCGAGAAGGCGAGGATCGCACCGGTCTTCATCGCCTGCATGCGCAGCGTATCGTCGATGTCGAGGACGACCTTGCCGAAACGGCCCTCGGCCGAGAGGTCGAGGAGCTGTCCGCCGACCATGCCGCCGAGCCCCGAGGATTTGGCGAGGCCGAGCACGAGGTCGGCGCGGATCGCGGGATCGGGCTGCCACTGCGCGTCGGCGGTGATCTCGAAGGCCAGCGTCTGCAGGGCATCGCCGACGAGGATCGCGGTGGCCTCGTCATAGGCCTTGTGGACGGTGGGCTTGCCGCGGCGCAGGTCGTCGTCGTCCATGGCCGGCAGATCGTCGTGGACCAGCGAGTAGCAGTGCACCAGCTCGACGCCGGCGCCGGCCGCCATCGCGCCCTCCTCGGACCCGCCGAGCATGCGCGCGGTCTCGATGGCCAGGAACGGGCGCAGGCGCTTGCCGCCGCCGAGCACGGCATGGCGCATCGCCTCCATCAGGCGCGGCGGCCGGGCGATCTCGCCGGCGCGCAAAGTCTCGTCGAGGAGCGCTACCAGGAAGCGCTCGACGTCGTCGGCCACGGTGGCGAGCCTGTGGGAAAACGGCTCGGCCGACGCGTTCGCCTTGACCGGGGCGTCGGAACCCTGCGTTGAGGTCATCGAAAGGGCCTGACTTGGGGGTGGGCGCGTGCGGCGTGCTTAGGGTGGAACGCGAGGAGACCCGCCGGCCGGATCCGCAGGAGCGCAGCCTGCGGCGGATCCAGCCTGCGCGGCGAATGGCGGGAGCCCGGCGCATCGCCTCGCTGGCCATGCGCCTCGCCCTCGCCCTCGTCGCCCTCACGCTTGTGCTGACGCTCGTCTATCGCGTGGTGATGCCCGTCTCAACCCCGATGCTGGGGCGATGGTTGACGGGCCAGCCGGTATCACGGGAGGCTGTGCCGTTCGACCGGATCGCGCCGGCACTGGTGCGCGCCGTCTTCACCGCCGAGGACCAGAAGTTCTGCATGCACCACGGCATCGACTGGACGGCGCTGACCGACGTCGTGGACGACGAGGGCGGCCCGAGCCGCGGCGCCTCCACCATCACCATGCAGACGGTCAAGAACGTCTTCCTCTGGCGCGGCCGCTCCTACATCCGCAAGGCCATCGAGATCCCGATCGCCATGCTGGCCGACCTGCTCTGGGGCAAACGCCGGACCATGGAGATCTATCTCAACGTCGCCGAATGGGGCGAGGGCGTCTTCGGCGCCGAGGCCGCGGCCCGGCACTGGTTCAACAAGAGCGCCCGCGACCTGAAGCCCTCCGAGGCGATCCTGCTGGCCGCAACCCTGCCGAACCCGATCGCGCGCAACCCGCGCAAGCCGTCGCCCGAGACCCGTGCCAAGGCCTCCCGCATCCAGGCCGCCTACGGCGCCATGGACGACTACATCGGCTGCCTCGGCCCGCGATAGCGGCGGCCGCCGTCATCCTGTAGTGGCTCCGGAACACCCAAAAACCCGAGCGGAACCGGATGGCCGACGACACACCCTTTGAGCTCACCCTGGAGCGGATCGCCCTGATCCGCCGGATGGTCGTCGCCTGGAACGGCGCCGGATCCGGCGCACCGATCGTCCACCCCGACGCGCCCTACGGCAGCACCGACCGCGACGGCGACATCTTCAACGTCACCGGCGACGACGACGGCGCCGACGAGGAGCATCGCGCATTGGGCGATGCGCTCGCCGTGTTCCTGCAGAACGCCGTGCTCAAGCCAGGCCGCTACCAGTACCACAACACTCTGGCCAAGCTCGATTCCAGCGATGTCGGCGACGTCTTCCGCGACGAGGCCACCGGCGAGACGCCCGAGCACGTCACCTTCGACATCACGGCCGAGCACATCGTGCTGGCGCAGCGGCTCGCGGTCCTGTGGGACACGGCCCGCGACGTGCCGGGGATCGATGTGGCGCAGCCCTACGGGGCGGATCTCGAGATCCCTCCGCAGCACCACGAGATGCAGCCGGCCCTGCAGATCTTCCTGCGATATGCGGATCTGGGGCCGGGGTTTTTCGAGGAGTCCGAGGGGCGTTGGACGGCCGTCGGATAGGAGAAATTTGGTGTCGCTTCGCGACTGTCGATACGCTGGGTCCCGGATCGCCTTCCGCTGCGCTGCAGGCGTCCGGGAAAGGGGGCGGAGGTTTTGCGTCAGCCGTTGAGGTTATTGTAGAGATCCCGCCAATCGGGATTGAACGTCTCGATCAGTTCGAGTTTCCAAGCCCGCCGCCAACGCTTGATGCTGTACTCGCGCTGCCGGGCGAGTGCGATGTGAGAATAACCTTCGTACCAGACGAGCCACGCCACGCCATATTCGCGCGTGAAGCCCGGCACGATACCGTTCTTGTGCTCCCAGACACGCCGCGCAAGGTCGGTCGTGGAGCCTGTATAAAGCGTCCCGTTACGCTGGCTTGCCAGGATATAGCAGTGCGATTCGGAGCGCATTGCTCCGAAGTATACTCACCACCTTTCCCGGGCGCATGAAGCGAAGCGGAATGCGACCCGGGACCCAGCACAGAAAGTCGCGAAGCGTCCGGTCAATCGACCGCAAGCCCCGCAACCCTCACTCGCCGTCGCGCTTCTTCCGCTGGGCCAGCGTGCGCAGCCGCAGGGCGTTCAGCTTGATGAAGCCCGCCGCGTCGCGGTGGTCGTAGGCGACGGCGCCCTCTTCGAAGGTGACGAGGTCCTGGTCGTAGAGCGAGTGCGGGCTGGTGCGGCCGATGACGTGGACGCCGCCCTTGTAGAGCTTGAGCCGGACCTCGCCGGCGACCTTCTCCTGGCTCTTGTCGATCAGCGCCTGCAGCATCTCGCGCTCCGGCGAGAACCAGAAGCCGTTGTAGATCAGCTCGGCGTATTGCGGCATGATCTGGTCCTTGAGGTGCGCCGCACCCCGGTCCAGCGTGATCGACTCGATGGCGCGGTGAGCCGGCAGTAGAATGGTGCCGCCCGGCGTCTCGTACATGCCGCGGCTCTTCATGCCGACGAAACGGTTCTCCACCAGATCGAGCCGGCCGATGCCGTTGTCGTGGCCGAGCTGGTTGAGCTTGGCCAGCAGGCTTGCCGGCGACAGCGCCTCGCCGTCGATCGAGACCGCGTCGCCCTTCTCGAAACCGATGGTGACGATGGTGGGGGTGTCGGGTGCCTCTTCCGGCGAGATCGTGCGGGAAAAGACGTATTCCGGCACCTCGTCGGCCGGGTCCTCCAGCACCTTGCCCTCGGAGGAGGCGTGCAGGAGGTTGGCGTCGACCGAGAACGGGCTCTCGCCGCGCTTGTCCTTGGCGATCGGGATCTGGTGCTGCTCGGCGAAGGCGATCAGCTGTTCGCGGCTCTTCAGGTCCCATTCGCGCCAGGGGGCGATGACAGTGACGTCGGGCTTGAGCGCGTAGTAGCCGAGCTCGAACCGAACCTGGTCGTTGCCCTTGCCGGTGGCGCCGTGACAGACGGCGTCGGCCCCGACGCGCTCGGCGATCTCGATCTGCTTCTTCGCGATGAGCGGCCGCGCGATCGAGGTGCCGAGCAGGTAGACGCCCTCGTAGACCGCGTTGGCGCGGAACATCGGAAACACGTAGTCCCGCACGAATTCCTCGCGCAGGTCCTCGATGAAGATGTTTTCCGGCTTGATGCCGAGGAGTTCGGCCTTCTTGCGCGCCGGCTCCAGCTCCTCGCCCTGGCCGAGATCGGCGGTGAAGGTCACGACCTCGCAGCCATAGGTGGTCTGGAGCCACTTCAGGATGATCGAGGTGTCGAGGCCGCCGGAATAGGCGAGCACGACCTTCTTCACGGGAGAGGAGGCGGGGGAAGCGTCGGTCATGGGCGTCGTCATCGCATCGGGCAACCGGAAGCAGGCGGCTTAACAGCGGAGCCGCGAGCGGCGCAACCATGCCTGCCGTGCGGCGTTGCTGGCCGTGCTCGATGGTCTGTTCGTTGCTCCGTCCACGACGCAAATCGGCCTTGCCGCGGCCATGCTCGCGCAGGACACTACGTAGATACTCAGCTCCCCGGAGATTCGACGAATGGCGCGACGGCCGACCCTCGAATTCTGGTACGAGTTCGCCTCCACCTATTCCTATCTCGCCGCCATGCGGATCGAGGCCCTTGCCGAGGCCGCTGAGGTCGAAATCCGCTGGCGCCCGTTCCTGCTCGGACCGATCTTTGCGGCTCAGGGCTGGACCAACTCGCCGTTCAACATCTTTCCCGTCAAAGGCCGCAACATGTGGCGCGACCTCGACCGCGAGGCCGCGCGCTACCGGCTGCCGCCGGTCACGCGCCCGAACCCGTTCCCGCAGAATTCGCTCAGCGCCACCCGCGCCGCGATCCATGGGGCCGACCAGGACTGGCTGGTGCCGTTTACGAAAGCGGTGTTCGAGACCGAATTCGCCAAGGGCGGCTCCATCGCCGAGCCGCATGCGGTCGTCGCGATCCTCGACAAGCTCGGCCTCGATGGCACGGCAATCCTCAGGGCGGCCTCCTCCGAGGCGAGCAAGGGCCGTCTCAAGCTGGCCGGCGAGGAGGCCCGCTCCCGCGGCATCTACGGCGCGCCGAGCTTCCTGACCGAGGATGGCGAGCTGTTCTGGGGGAACGACCGGCTGGAGCAGGCGCTCGACTGGGCGGCGGGCAACCGGCCGGGCGCGATGCGGTGACATCGGCACCGGGGCCGGCCGCATTCCATCCTTGACGCGCCGACACCGAACGGGAATTGGCATCGTCGGGCTGGAAGCGAAAACGCCCGACGAGTCTTGGACCAGACCCATCGCATGCGCCTCCTGATCGTTGCCGTCGGACGCATGAAGAACGGTCCAGAACGCGATCTCGCCGCCCGCTACCAGGAGCGTGCCATCGCCCTCGGCCGTAGCCTCGGCTTCACCGCCTGCGACCTCTTCGAAGTCGCCGAGAGCCGCGCCCGCCGTGCCCCCGACCGTCAGGCCGAAGAGGCGCAGGCGATCCTCGCGCAGCTCCCGGCCAATGCTGCGCTGCTCGCCTACGACGAACGCGGGCGCTCGGACCTCGCCAGCGAGAAGATCGCCGAGCGGATCGGCCTGTGGCGGGATGCCGCACGGCCGGCCCTCGTCATCGCGATCGGCGGTGCGGATGGTCTCGACGCGAGCGTGCGGGCACGGGCCGACCTTATTCTCGCCTTCGGAGCCGCGACACTGCCGCATGGTCTGGTGCGTGTGCTCGTTTGGGAGCAGGTCTACCGGACCCTGACCATCCTGGCGGGCCACCCGTATCATCGCGGCGAAGCCTGAATGCACCTGGCCGAACTCCCGATGAGCAGGTCGTTTTCCCTCTGGCCACGACAGCGCAGCGGGAGTTCTGTGAGGGACACCGAAATCCGAAGACGGCTGACGACGACGATGCAGCGACGGGCGCGCAGGACCGCGGGCTTGTGGATGGCCGCCTTCCTCGGGTTGGCCGTGCCGTCGCATGCCGAAGAGCCGAAGGACGCCGAGGCGATCCAACGCGCGACCGAGGAGAAGAACCGGCGCGCCGAGAGCCTCAAGCAGATCCAGGACGCGCTCACCGCCAGCACGGCGAACCGCGCGAGCCTCGAAACCGAGGTCGCGGCGATCGGCAACGACCGGGCGAAGCTGAACCTCGCGCTCCTCGACGCCGCCCGACAGGCCCAGGCGACCGAGGACCGGCTGACCCGGCTCGAGGAGCGCCTCAAGACGCTCGGCGACAGCGAAGGTGCGATCCGCCGATCGCTCGACGCGCGCCGGGGCGTCATCGCCGAGATCCTGGCCGCCCTCCAGCGCATGGGCCGGCGCCCGCCGCCGGCGGTGCTGGTGCGGCCGGAGGACGTGCTCGCCGTGATCCGGACCTCGATGATGCTCGGCGCGGTGGTGCCGGAACTGCGCGGCGAGGCCGAGACGCTCGCCGCAGACCTCACCGAATTGGTGCGTGTGCGCGGATTGATCGCGGCCGATCGCGAAAGCTTGAAGACCGACATCGCGGGCTGGGCCAAGGAGAAGCAGCGTCTCGACGCGCTGGTGGACGCCCGCCGCAAGCGCATGGCCGAGATCGAGGGCAACCTCGCTACCGAGCGCCAGCGCACCGCCGAACTCGGCAGCCAGGCCAAGACCCTCAAGGAACTCGTCGACCGCATGGAAGGCGAGGTCGCCTCCGCCCGGCGCGCCGCCGCGGAAGCCAAGGCCGCCGAGGAGCGGGAGGCCAAGGCGACGCAGGAGCGCTTCGCGGCGGCGGGTTTTCGCGATCCCGCCCGGCTCGCGCCAAAGGTGAAATTCGCGGATACGCGCGGCGAGCTGCCGAGGCCCGTCAGCGGAAACCTGATGCGCGGCTTCAACCAGCCCGACGGCAATGGCGGCACCATGCGTGGGGTGTCGTATATGACGCGGCCGAAAGCGAACGTCTCCTCGCCCGCGGACGGCTGGGTGTCGTATGCAGGCCCGTTCCGCTCCTACGGGCGACTCTTGATCATCAACGCGGGCGACGGCTACTATCTCTTGCTGGCAGGCATGGATCGGATCGACGTCGAGGTGGGTCAGTTCGTGCTCGCAGGAGAGCCGGTCGCTTCCATGGGCGAGGGCGGCGCAGGCACTCCGGTCGTAAATACGTCGCAAACTGCGTCATCGAAGGACGATGATCGGGGCGACCCAGTCTTATACGTCGAGTTCAGAAAAGACGGCGGCTCCATCGATCCGGAGCCTTGGTGGGCCAGAAGCCCCAGCGAGAAGGTTCGCGGATAATGCGCAAGGTGTCCCTCGTCCTGGTCGGCGCGTTTCTCGGCGCCGGCGTGTCCGCGGTGTCGACGCAGACCCATCTGCTCTCCGGAACGAGCGCGGTGGCGGCTTCGGCCGAGACCTACCGGCAGCTCAGCCTGTTCGGCGACGTCTTCGAGAAGGTGCGGACCGACTACGTCGAGAAGCCCGAGGAATCGAAGCTGATCGAGACGGCGGTCAACGGCATGCTGACCTCCCTCGATCCGCATTCGAGCTACATGGACGCGAAGGCGTTCCGCGACATGCAGACCACCACGCGCGGTGAGTTCGGCGGTCTCGGCATCGAGGTCACGATGGAGGACGGCCTGATCAAGGTGGTCTCGCCGATCGACGACACGCCCGCCTCGAAGGCCGGCCTGCTCGCCAACGACATCATCACGCAGATCGACGAGGATCAGGTCCAGGGCCTCACCCTGAACCAGGCCGTCGACAAGATGCGCGGCCCCGTGAACTCGCCGGTGAAGCTCAAGATCTCCCGCAAGGAGGCCAAGGAGCCGCTCGACGTCACGCTGAACCGCGACATCATCAAGATCCGGCCCGTGCGCTCGAAGGTCGAGTCGAACGATGTCGGCTACGTCCGCCTGACCCAGTTCAACGAGCAGACCTTCGACGGCCTCAAGACTGCGATCGACAAGCTCCAGACCGATATCGGCAACGACAAGCTCAAGGGCTACGTGCTCGACCTGCGCAACAACCCGGGCGGCCTGCTCGACCAGGCGGTGATGGTGTCGGACGCCTTCCTCGACCGCGGCGAGATCGTCTCGACCCGCGGCCGCAACCCGGACGAGACCCAGCGCTTCTCGGCCAAGGTCGGCGACCTCGCCAAGGGCAAGCCGATCGTGGTGCTGGTCAACGGCGGCGCGGCCTCGGCCTCCGAGATCGTCGCCGGCGCCCTGCAGGATCACAAGCGCGCGACCATCATGGGCACGCGCTCCTTCGGCAAGGGCTCGGTGCAGTCGATCATCCCGCTCGGTGGCCAGGGCGCGCTCCGCCTGACCACGGCGCGCTACTACACGCCGTCGGGCCGCTCGATTCAGGCGAAGGGCATCGAGCCGGATCAGGAGATCCTGCAGGAGGTGCCGGACGACCTGAAGGGCAAGGACGAGACCAAGGGCGAGGCCGGCCTGAAGGGCCACCTCAAGCAGAAGGACGTCGAGGAGCGCGGCGGTTCGTCGGCCTACATCCCGCCGGATCCGGCCAAGGACAAGCAGCTCATCGCCGCCGTCGACTTCCTGCACGGCATCCAGAAGGGCGCCGCCAACGTGACGAAGCCCTCGACCCCGAACTAAGCCGATTCCTGCGGCTTTCGGGCCGCGGATTAGCGAAGCGTTAACCATGACGGCCCGCAATGTCGGTTAAGACCGATGCTGCGGGCCGTCTCGCGTCCGAGGCGTCCCGTCGCTGCCCTTGGCATTGGGACCCCGGTGAGCGAGCCCTCCGACGATATCCTGACCCGTCCGCTCGGCATCGACGCGCCGAAGCCGAGCCGCCTCGCGGTGCTGCGTCCCTACGTGCGCTACGTCGCGCCGGGACTGGGCGGCGTCGCCGTGCTCGGCATCGGACTCCTCACCCTGACCGGCGACCCGCATGGCGGCGAGCCGCGCGCCGTCGCGATGATCGCCGTCCGCGAATCCGCACCGCAGGCGCGGGCCGGCGCCCCTGCCGCGGCGGCGGAGGCGCAGCCGGATGCACCGGCCGCGCCGCCCTCACTGCAGAGTTCGGCAGGCGACGTCGAAAGGGCCTCCGGTGTCACGGTCACCCGCCCCGCCGGCACGGCTGCGCCCGAGGAAGCGGTGATCATCCGCGTGCCGGCGCCGGATTCCACCCGACTTGCCGCGGCTCCCGATCCGCGCCTGACCGAGCGCGGCCGGCACGGCGTCATGCCGCGACTCGGGGAGGGGCGTCTGCGCGCCCTGGACGCCTATGCCCGCCCCGACGACGGCTCCGGCAGCGCCCGCATCGCCATCCTCGTCTCGGGCATCGGCACGGGCCAGGCTGCGACGGCCGCCGCCATCGCGCGCCTGCCGCCCGCGATCAGCCTCGCCCTGTCGCCCTATGCCGCGGACCTGGAAAAGACCGCCGCCCGAGCCCGCGACGCCGGTCACGAGATCCTGCTCCAGGCCCCGATGGAGCCCTTCGACTATCCCGACAGCGACCCCGGCCCGCAGACGCTGCTGACCTCCTCACGGCCGGCCGAGAACTTCGATCGCCTCGCCTGGGCGATGAGCCGGTTCCCCGGCTTCGTCGGCCTCGTGAACTTCATGGGCGGCAAATTGCTCAGCGATCAGGCCTCCCTGGAGCCGATCCTGAAGGAGATCGGCGGCCGCGGCCTCGGCTTCGTCGACGACGGCGCCTCGCAGGGCTCGAAGGCGGCGGCGAGCGCCCTCAAGCTCAAGGTCCCCGCCGCCCGCGCCGAGATCGTGCTCGACGCCATGGCGCGTCCCGAGGCGATCGACCGGGAGCTGGCGCGGCTCGAGGCGCAGGCAAAGAAGAACGGCTTCGCCCTGGCCTCGGCCAGCGCGCAGCAGCTCTCCATCGATCGCATCGCCCGCTGGGCCCGCGACCTCGAAGCGCGCGGCATCCGCCTCGTCCCGGTGAGCGCGGCCCTGCGCGGACAGCCGCGCGCGGCCAAGGTCTCGGTCGCCGACCATTGACCGGTTCGAGGAAGCCGCTCGCGGGCGAGGGTGTCGCCGGGCGGACGCCGCAAGCGCGGGGCATCGTCCGCACATCGGAACATTCGCCGGTCCTCAAGATTGCGGCCGGGCAAGTGCACGTCCTATGGTCGTGACGTCATGACCCTGTCCTCACCCGATACCCGCGACCGGCACGAGCCTGCGTATCGTCCCTGCGTCGGGATCGCCTTGTTCAACCGCGACGGGCTCGTCTTCCTCGGCCGGCGGCGGGGCGGCGGCGGGGCGATCGCGCCGGCCCATTCTTGGCAGATGCCGCAGGGCGGGATCGACGCCGGCGAGGCGCCCCTCGATGCGGCCCTGCGCGAGCTGCACGAGGAGACGAACGTGTCGGCCGGCTCGGTGACGCTGCTCGGCCGGACCGAGGGCTGGCTCACCTACGATCTTCCGCCCGATCTCCTGAAGCGCGCGTGGAAGGGTCGCTACCGCGGCCAGACCCAGAAATGGTTCGCCTTCGGCTTCACCGGAGCCGACGAGGAGATCAACATCGAGCGGCCGGCCGGCGGCACGCAGAAGCCGGAATTCGATCGCTGGCGCTGGGAGGCACTCGCCGCGACGCCCGAGTTGATCGTTCCCTTCAAGCGGCCGGTCTACGAGAGCGTGGTCGCGGCCTTCGCCGGCCATGCGGCATGGCGGGGGCCGGCGTGAGCCCATGCCCGACCCGCCCGCCTGCCACCTGACACGGGCCGACACATGCGCTGTTGGTTGATCCCGATCGTGTTGGCGCTCGGCTGGTTCGCGTACACGCTGACCCCGCTCTGGGCCCTCTACGAGCTCGCCCGCGCGGTCCAGGCGGGCGACACGGCCTATGTCGAGAACCACGTCAATTTCCGCACGCTGCGGGTCTCGCTGACCCGGCAGCTCGCCGCAGCGGTGAAGTCCGGCAGCAGCGAGTTCGAGGCGCGCGACCGCCAGCGCATCGTCGATGCGGCCACGGCACTGGCGCTGCCGCTCGCCGAAGCGCTCGTCACGCCGCAGACCACCGTCGACCTCCTCGACGACGGCTGGCCGCAGGGCCTCGACCTGCCGAACCCGCCGGCTCTTCTCGCCTCGCAAGGCCTGCGCGTCGAGAAACTCGGCCGGCTCGGCGCGTTCTACACGGCCTCGGAGCTGCGAGGCTTCCGCACGGTGGTGATCGCCGTACCACCCGACCGGCCGGGCCCCGACCAGTTCAAGATCAGGATGCGGCTGCGCAACTGGTCGTGGCGGCTGATCGAGGTGGAGCTGTCGGAGACACTGCGCGCCCGCATCGTCGCCAGGATTTCGCGTTCGGCGAAGCGGAGCGGGGATCAGGGGGCGGAGACGCCTGCCCTAAGGTCCGGCGACTGAACCTTGAAGGTTTGAGCCAGGTCCTCCGCCCTTTCCCGGACGCCTGGACCATCAGCGGAATGTGATCCAGGATCCAGCGCAAGCAGTCGCCGCGTAGCGGCGCCGCTTTCTGCTGCCGGGAAAAGATATACGGACGCTTCGCGAAGACTTTCCGACCCGATCCCGGATCGCAGTCCGCTGCGTTTCATGCGTCCGGGAAAGCGGTTTACATCGAGATGAGCGTTGCTACTTCGCCTTCGCGGGCGCCTTCGGCTCGCGGGCCTCTTCGATCTCTTCGGCCTTTTCCTCGTCGGTGTCGCCGCCGCGCTCGATCGTCTTCACCGGGTGCGCGGTGAGTTGCTTCAGGATGACCACGAGGCGCTCGCATTCCGGTTCGAACTTGAAGGCGTCGAGCACGATCGCGGCGTCCCGCAGCGTGCGCAGGTCGCGCACGGTCTGCTCGTTGGCCGATTTCTGCAGTTCCTTCTTGTCCGCGATCTCGTCTTCGAGCTTCAGCCCCTTCACGTCGCAGGCGGCGGAGGCGGCAACGCCGCTTGCCAGCAGGATCGCGAGGGCGGTCGAAAGCGCTGAGCGCATCGGAAAGTGTCCTGGGTTTCGGCGCGAGCGCGGCGCGCTCACGCGTGGTGGGGGCTGGGGAACCGGCGCAGGATGTCGTTGGTGAGCGCGACGATGTCGCTCGGGAGATAAGGCTTCGGCACGAAGACCGAGTCGCACACCGCTTCGCTCGGCGACAGGCCGCCGCAGCCACCCGACGTATAGACCACGGGCAAGTCGGGGTGCTGGCAGCGCGCGCGGTGGGCGAGCACGAGGCCGTTCGTGTTGCGGGCCAGATCGATATCGGTGAAGAGCAGGTCGACCCGCTCGTGCGCGAGGATCTCCTCCGCCTCCATCGCGTCGGCGGCGGTGAGCACGCGGTAGCCCTCGTCGTGCAGGGCTTCGGCGGTGAGTTCGCAGACCATGAATTCATCCTCGACGACGAGGACGACGCGATCCGCCAGCCCGTCGAGACGGAAGGCGGGGGCGGCGGGGAAACAGGCGAAAGGCAGCATGAGGGTACTCCAACTCACCCGAAAGCCTGCAACGGCAAAGCTTTCAGATCGCCGGACCAACGGCTCCGCTTGCGCCGTCGTTCACCGTGATTCCCTCGATTTGCGCCGAACTGGTAACCGAATCGTTAACCTTTCGGGGCCGGACGTTAAGAACTGCATTCCACTGCGTGACACGCCGTGAGCCGGCCCGTTCTCCTCGGCTTCGGCCTGATGCTGACGGCACTCGCCGGGTTCGTCGACGCGATCGGATTCATCCGGCTCGGCGGCCTCTACACCTCGCTCATGAGCGGCAACACGACCCAGCTCGCCGTCGCGGTCGGCCATGGCGAGGGACACACGGCGCTGCTGCCCCTCCTGCTGATCCTCGCCTTCCTGGTCGGGTCAGTGACGGGCGGCGCCATCGCCGCCTTGGCGCCGGAGCGCTGGGCGACGCCGGCCATCCTCGCCTTCGAGGCAGTCGCGGTCGCCACCGCATTCGTCACGGCGCGCGAGAATCTGCAGCTCGGCACCGCCTCCCTGTTCCTGTCGCTCGCCATGGGCGCACAGAACGCCGTTCTGGCGCAGGTCCAGGGTTTTCGCGCCGGCACCACCTTCGTCACCGGGGCACTGTTCGCCTTCGGCCAGAAGGTCGCGCTGGCGCTGGCCGGGCGCGGTCCCCGCTTCGGCTGGGTCGGCGACGGCCTCGTCTGGCTGTCGCTGCTCGTCGGGGCGGTTGCCGGCACCCTCGCGCATATGCGACTCGGCATCGAAGCCCTCGCGGTCCCGGCCGGCATCACCGGAGTGTTGGCCCTGTGGGCCGGGCTCCACGCGCTCAGGACCGGCAAGCCGCCCGAAGCCATCGCCGCCAGACCCTCTCCCTGACCCTCTCGCCGTCTCGAAAAGGCCCGCGCGGATGAGTTCCAGCGTTCCCTCCCTCACCGACCACGTCGTGCCGCTCGCCGCCGGCTCGCACGTCGCCCTCGCGCACTGGCTCAAGGATACGCTGGCCCTGGCGATGGCCGAGGGCGGCGTCGTGCTGGCACGAGAGGGCGAGCAGCGGACCGTGACGCCACATGGCGAGGCCGGCATCCTCGTGGCCACCGGCGACGCACGCAGGCTCGTCACCGGCGGCGACGACGGCCGCGTGATGTCCGTCTCCGCCGATGGTTCGGTCGCCGAGGTTGCGGCGGCCAAGGGCGGTGCCTGGATCGACGCGCTGGCGTTGCACCCCGACGGAGGCATCGCCTACTCGGTCGGGAAGAACGTCGTATCGCGCGACGCCAAGGGCCGTGAACGGACGTTTGCCGCGCCGACGAGCGCCCGGGGGCTCGCTTTCGCCCCGAAGGGCTACCGGCTGGCGGTGGCTCACTACAACGGCGTCAGCCTCTGGTACCCGAATCTCGAGACGCCGGCGGAACTCGTCGAATGGAAGGGCTCGCATCTCGACGTGACCTGGTCGCCGGACGGGCGCTTCGTCATCACCACGATGCAGGAAAACGCCCTGCACGGCTGGCGCCTCCAGCCCGACCGCGGCCACATGCGGATGTCCGGCTATCCGGCCAAGATCCGCTCTACCGCCTGGTCGCATGACGGCGACTGGCTGGCGACGAGCGGCGCCGAGGCGGCCATCGTCTGGCCCTTCGACACGAAGGAGGGACCGACCGGCAAGGCGCCGCGCGAATGCGGCGTGCGCCCGGCCCGCGTCGCCCGCGTCGCCTTCCATCCCAAGGCCCTCGTGCTGGCGATCGGCTACGAGGATGGCGGCATCCTGCTCGTGCGCTTCGTCGACGCCGCCGAACTGCTGGTACGCCCGGCCGTGAAGGACAGCGCGATCACGGCGCTCGCCTGGGACGCCAGCGGCGGCCGCCTCGCCTTCGGCTGCGCCGACGGGCAGGCCGGCATCCTGACGCTGCCGCGCTGAGGCCGGGATGGCGCTGTTCGGATTCGGCCGGCCGCGTCCGGGAGACGCCGAACGACAGGCCGGGCGTGAGCGCGTCGCGGCCTGGGCGCGCGAGGCCGGCGGCTACGGCGAGGGCGTCGTGCTAAAGGTCAACGAAATCGTCTGCGCCGATCCGGCCTGTCCGGGTTTCGAGACGGTGATCCTGGTGATGGCGCCGGGCCAGCGCAGCGTCGCGCTCAAGATCGTAAAGCCGCTGGCCGATGTCACGCAGGACGACGTCGCGCGTGCGATCCGCGCCGACGGCTGACGATGGCGGCTGGAACAGGCGGCGCGCTCGTGCTCTTTTTATCGAACCCTTCAGGAGACGACCCGTGTTTCGTGTGATCCGCACGTTCGGCCTCGCGCTCGGCATCATCGGCGCGATCATCGCGGCGCAGGCGCCGGAATTCGCGCAGCAATACGCCCAGCGCCTCGGCGGCGCGATCGAGGAATTGCGGCGCCAGATCGCGACGCTCGACTCGGACGCGCTGGCCACCGGCAACACCCGCGAAAGCGCCATCGAAAACCTGCGCAGGAACGCCGACGCCCTGGTCGCCCGCCGCGGCGAGGCCGTGCGGGGCGACGTTGAGCGCTTCCAGGCCCTCGACGCGCAGAAGCAGGCGATCGACGCCGCCGCCTCGCCGCTGGGCAAGACCGTGGCCGTCGCCCGCAATCCCGACGTCGCCGTGGCGCGGGCCGCGTATCGCGATTATCAGCCGGCCGTGCCGACGACGACGGATGGGCTGATCGCCGGCCTCGTCGGCTTCCTCGCAGCCTGGGGCGGCTGGCGGGTGATCACCGATTTCGGGCGCAGCTTGAGCCGGCGGAGAAGACGTCCGGTGCCCGTGACGCGCGCAGTGTGACGGTCCGTCGGCGCGTGTCCATCGAGGCACAGGTGTTGCAGGAGCCCTACAGCGCTGCCGCGACGGCTGAACTAGGAGAAGCATGACGGCGCCTGTACCTGCGCGCCGCGCCGGTCCCGGTTCGAACATGGCGCGCGCGCCCACCACCACCGCCGACCCCGCTCTCGACGCCGCAGCGCTCCTGCGCCGCATCGGGTTCTTCACACTGTTCGTGATCGTGCCGGTGGCCGCCCAGGTCTCGCGCCGCGCCACCGTGGTGCTCGCGCCGATCACGGTGGCGCTCCTCATCATCGCCAGCGCCATCGACGGCAAGCAGCGGCCGCCCGGCGGCGGCATCTTCCGGCTGCTCCGCGCACCGGCCTTCCTCGCCGGCACGCTGGTGATCTTCTGGTCGGCGCTCTCGCTCGCCTGGACGCCGTTCCCCGGGCCGGCGACCGAACGCCTGGCCAACCTCGTCGCCACGATCGTGCTGACGCTCGCCGGCTACCTCGCCCTGCCGGACCGGATGCGCTCGGCCAACCTCTACCTTCTGCCGCTCGGCGTCGGCGCGGCGGCCATCGTCGCCATCCTGATCGGCCTGTTCGGCGACGCCATGATGAGCGACAACGGCGACGGCGACGGCGCGCTGGAACGCGGCTCGGTGCTGCTCGCGCTGCTCGCCTGGCCGGCCGTGGCCTGGCTGCGCTCGCGCCGGCGCGACACCGGAGCGCTCGCCACCGTGCTGCTCGTCGCCGGGGCGCTGCTGCTGGCACCCGGACTGACGCCGCTGCTGGCGCTGGGCGTCGGCGCGCTCGCCTTCGCCCTGACCAACGTCCGGCAGGCCCTCGGTGTGCGGGTGACGGCCCTGACCGCCGCGCTGCTGCTCGCCGCCGCTCCCCTGCTGCCCTTCCTGATCCGTCCGCTCGGCGCCGCCCTGTTCGGGGCGACCGCGCCGAGCGCGCTCTCGCTCAAGGTCTGGCAGAAGCTGGTGACGACCGAGCCGGTGCGCTTCATCACCGGGCATGGCCTCGAGACGGCTCTGCGCGGCCGCTTCGTCGGCCTGCTGCCTGCCAACGCACCGACCACGATGCTGTTCGAATTCTGGTACGAGCTCGGCATCGTCGGCGCCTTCGCCGCCGCCTTCGCCCTCTACGCCTCGATCCGCCGGGCCGGCCGCGACAGCTCGCTCCTGGTCCCCGGGTCCATCGCCGCCTTCGCCACCGTGTTCACCATCGGCTGCATCGGCGTCGGCCTCACCGCGATCTGGTGGCTGACGTCGATCGCCATCGCGGTGCTGGCCTTCGTGGCGATCGAGCGCGGGCAGTTCCGGTCGAGCCGGCCGAAGGCGAGCCTGTTAGTGAAGACGCAGGTGTGAGCGCCGGCCCGGCGCGGCTACCTCAAGAGCCTCATGAGACTGTCTTTCTGGCTTTCCAGCAAAGTGGTACAGATCTCCGCTCGCGGTGGTCTCACACGGTGGCCGGCATGGCAGCGCTCAAGGGCAAGATGGTCGAAGGCGGCCGCATCATCGTCCCAGCCACCGTTCGGAAGAGAATGGGCCTTACCGAGGGCGATGCCGTGTTCATGGAGCTGCATGGCGATGAGCTGCGCATCAGGCCGGCCCGCTCCACCCTTCGGCGTATCCAAGCCAAACTACGTGCTTTTGCACCCAAATCCGGTCTCGTTTCGGAGGAGCTGATCTTCGAGCGTCGTGCCGAGGCGGAACGTGAGTAAGGCTGACTTCGTCCTCGACGCCTCCGCTCTCCTCTGCATCCTTTTCGAAGAACCCGGTGCCGCCAGCGTGGAGGCGGTTCTCGATCGAGCTTGCATAAGCGCCGTCAACTACGCCGAAGTGGTCGCCAAGATGGTTGATCGCGGACAGATGGCCGAGGACGCCATCGCCGATCTGCGTGAGCTCTGCATCGTCGTCGAACCGTTCGACGGCTTGCAGGCCGGAACTTGCGGCGCGCTGCGTGCAGCAACGGGAACGGCAGGTCTTTCGCTCGGCGACAGGGCTTGTCTGGCACTCGCAGCAAGCACCAACGCTGTTGCGATTACTGCCGATCGCGCTTCGGCAAAGATTCAGATCGGCGTTCGGATCGAAGTCGTGCGCTGATCACGCCTCCGCCTGCGCCTCGATCCGCGCCATGTCCTCGTCCGACAGCCCGAAATGGTGGCCGATCTCGTGGACGAGGACGTGGGTGACGAGGTGACCGATGCTTTCGTCGTGCTCGGCCCAGTAGTCGAGGAGCGGCCGACGGTAGAGCCAGACGGCGTTGGGCATCTGGCCAGTCGTGGTTTCGCCAGCCTGCGCGAGGCCTGTACCGCGAAACAGGCCGAGCAGGTCGTATTCGGACTCGCACTCCATCTCGTCGAGGGTCGCGTCGTCGGGAAAGTCGTCGACATGGATGCGCACGCCCGCGCAGAGCCGCCGGAAGGCGTGCGGCAGCTGCGCGAAGGCGTCGAACGCGATGGCCTCGATCTCCGCGAGGGTCGGGGCGCGGTCTTGAAAACGATCTTGGGAGCGGTCGGTCACTGGCCCAGGGCCTCCGGCAGGACGCAAGCCTCGAGGAAGCCGGCGAGGTCGCTGGTGATGTGGTCGATATGCGGCTCCTGCACCGCCTCCTGCTCGAAGCGCTCGCGGAACGGATCAGGCACGGGCGGCACCACGAGCACCGTCGCCATGCCGAGATCGTGCGGCACCACGAGGTTGCGGGCGATGTCCTCGAACAGGGCGGAGCGCATCGGGTCGACGGTGTGCAGGCCGAGGAAGCGCTCGTAGGTCGAGCGCTCGGGCTTCGGCACGAAGCCGGCGGCCGCGATGTCGAAGACGTCCTCGAAATGATCGAGGATGCCGAGCTTGGCCGCCACGTTCTCGGCGTGCCGCCGCGAACCGTTGGTGAGGATGAGCTTTCGCCCGGGCAGGCGCTCGATGGCCGCACCCAATGCCACGTCGAGACGGATCGTCGAGTGGTCGATGTCGTGGGCGAAGTCGAGGAAGTGGTGCGGGTCGATCCCGTCCTCGACCATCAGCGCCTTCAGCGTCGTGCCGTAGCGGTGGTAGAAATGCTTCTGCAGGGCGCGAGCCGAGATCCCGTCGAGCCCGTAGAGCTGCATGACGTAGAGCGTGATCCGCTCGTCCACCTGCGGCCAGACCATCGCGTCGCTCGGATAGAGCGTGTTGTCGAGGTCGAACACCCAGGTGTCGACCCGGCCGAAGCCGCGGCTGTCGCTGGTGCCGAAGCTGGTTTTGCCCTGGACGGCCAAGAAACTCGTCATGCGCTGCCGAGGGAAGGGCGGCCGGATGGCCGCCCCGTAGGATAGGCGCGCGGAGGCGCCAAGGGAAACGCGGCGGCTTAGCCCCGCCGGATCAGCGTGCCGGCGCCGTAATCCGTGAACAGCTCCAGCAGCGCCGCATGCGGCACCTTTCCGTCGAGGATGACCACCGCCTCGACGCCCTGCTCCAGGGCGTAGATGCAGGTCTCGACCTTGGGGATCATGCCTGCGGTGATGGTGCCGTCGGCGATGAGCCGGCGGCAATCCTCCACCGAGAGCTCGGGGATCAGGTTCTTGTCCTTGTCGAGCACGCCCGGAACGTCGGTGAGCAGCAGCAGGCGCTTGGCCCGCAGCGCCCCGGCGATGGCGCCCGCGAAGGTGTCCGCGTTGACGTTGTAGGTCTTGCCGTCGGGACCGTAGGCGACGGGAGCGAGGACCGGGATCAGCTCGGCCTTCAGGACCGCGTCGAGCACGCCGCGCTCGACATGGTCGGGCTCGCCGACGAGGCCGAGATCGATCTCGGTCTCCGTGTCGGTCTCGGGATCGCGCATGGTGCGCGTGGCCCGCTTGGCGCGGACCATGTTGCCGTCCTTGCCGCACAGGCCGATGGCCCGGCCGCCCTCGGCCGAAATCCAGCCGACGATCTGCTTGTTGATCGAGCCGGCGAGAACCATCTCGACCACCTCGACGGTGGCCTCGTCGGTGACGCGGAGCCCGCCCTTGAACTCGGACTGGATGCCGAGCCGGTTCAGCATCCGGCCGATCTGCGGGCCGCCGCCGTGCACGACGATCGGCTTGAGGCCGGACTGCTCCAGCAGCACGATGTCCTCGGCGAAATCCTCGGCGGCTGCGGGATCCCCCATGGCATGCCCGCCATACTTGATGACTACGATCTCCTGATCGTAGCGCTGCATGTGGGGGAGGGCCTGGGTCAGGACCTCGGCGCGCACATGGACGTTCGGCAGCGGATCGGTCATCGCGGTCCTGTCGGCTCCGTGGCTGAGGGCTCTCGCGGCCGGGCTTCTAGCCCAGGCGTAGCGGGATGCGAAGCGGCGATGGGGCGAATTCGGCGCTGACGCCGCATGGCTGCGCCGTTCTGGTCAGATCACCGGCACGCCGCGCTGCTTGGCATGGTCGCCCGGTTCGACGTGGATCGTCACCACGGCGCCCTGGATCTCGCCCTCGATGGTCTCTTCCAGCCGATCGCAGATGGCGTGGGAATCGGCCACCGTCATCTCGCCCGGCACCACGAGGTGGAAATCGATGAAGGTGGCGCTGCCGGCGTGGCGCGTGCGCACGTCATGGGCCTCCAGCGCACCCTCGCTGTGATGCGAGATCAGGCGGCGCAGCTTCAGGACCAGTTCGGGCGAGGCGGCCTGATCCATGAGGCCGTTGAGCGAATCGCGCATCATCGTCCAACCCGACCACAGGATCTGCAGGGCGACGAGGCCCGCCACGAGCGGATCGATCACCAGAACGCCGGTGACGAGCACCAGAGCGAGGCCGAAGACCACGCCGCATGACGTCACCACGTCGGCGATCACGTGACGGGCGTCTGCGACGAGGGCCGGCGAGCGCCAGGCGCGGCCGCGGCGCAGCAGCACCCAACCCCAGGCCGCGTTGATCGCCGTCGCCAGCCCGTTGACGGCGAGGCCGATCACCGGCGTGTCGAGGGGCTTGGGCGTGACGATGCCCTGGTAGGCCTCGCGCAGGATCAGCAGGGCGGCCACGATGATGAGCACGCCCTCGATCACCGCCGAGAAATACTCGGCCTTGTGGTGGCCGTAGGGATGATCGTCGTCCGCCGGGCGGGATGCCACGCGCAACGCCACGAAGGCGCAGATCGCGGCGACGACGTTGATGATGCTCTCCAGCGCGTCGGAATAGAGCGCGATGCTTCCGGTCAGCGAGAACGCACCGAATTTCAGCGCCATCACGAGGGCGCCGATGGCGGCGCTGAGCAAGGCGGCTTTCTCGGTGCGATTCATGGGGCGACCGGACGCTCGCGGATGGGACGGCAAGAAGCGCGGCCATAGCCGCGACCTCGCCCGAAGGCCACGGCACAGGTTTTAGCCGGGGCTATGGGCCTCCCGCTTGCCGCCGCGCTCGCGCGTGCCGATATCCTCGGTCGGGACGCCCCGACGGTCGTCCGGCACTACGGTTCGAGGAGAGGAAAGCGTCATGGCTCTGATCCAATGCACCGCTTGCGACCATCGCATCTCCGACAAGGCCGTCGCCTGCCCGTCCTGTGGACATCCGTCCGGACACGACCGTCAGGGCGCGTTGCGTGTCCTCGGTTCGGTCGCGGGGACCTACATCTCGTCGACGACCCTCGCGAGCCTGGCGCTCGGCGTGACGATGTTCGTCTGCACGGCCGCCGTGCTAATCACCCTGATCCTGCACAGTTAGTGAGGGGCGAGGATCTCGGTCGAGGGGATGCAGAGGACGCATCCCGCGTCGAGAACCCGCTCACATCCTCCGTGCCTTGAGCACCGCGTCGTCGCCGGGGTGAAACGACAATTCGATTTCCAGCACGCCGACCTCGTCGCCCTCGTCCGAGCCTGCAAAGGTGAAGGCGATGTCGTCGGGGCCGGCGAAGCGGATATCGGTAGCGTAGGTCACGACGCCGAAGCAGGATTCGCCGAGGCCGTTCGCCGGAATCGTCATCGTGGCCGGGTCGACCATGTCGAGATAATCCGTGTTCCAAAGGTCGGATTCATAGATCCGCCACGTGCCGATCAGCCGGCTCTCGCTCGCCGCATCCTTACGGACTCCGCCGCGTCGCTTCTTCGGAGGCGTCATCGTGCCACCTCAGGCTGAACCCACGCCGCGCCCCCGTGCGGCCTCCCGCGTGCGGCTCGTATCGGCGAGCGAGCGGGCACGCTCGGCCCTGCGGGCGTAGCTGCGGGCCATCCACTTGAACGACGCGCGCTTCGCCAGATCGTCGAACCGGGCGGCCTCGCGCTCCCAGTAGACGACGAGCTGGCCGTCGAGGGTGACACGGTTGAGGCCGGTAACATCGCTCATGCCGCGATCCTTGTCCGCGGTCCGGGCAAGATCGACCGGGACCGGATAGCGAACGGGGCCGCAAGGCCGCGGTTCCGCGCGCCGCCGCGGCCGACATTTGATTCATCCCGGCGTTCCGTGCTGTTGGCGCGCGATGCGTGTGGACCTGTTCGATTTCGACCTGCCGGAGGCCTCGATAGCCCTGCGACCGGCCAGCCCGCGCGATGCCGGGCGGCTGCTCGTGGTGCGGCCGGGCGAACCGTTCTCGGATCGCGGCGTGCGCGACCTCGCCGGCCTGCTGCGGGCGGGCGACGCCCTCGTCTTCAACGACACCCGCGTGATCCCGGCCCGCCTCACCGGAATCCGGCACCGGCCGGGCGCACCGGGTCAACGCGTCGAGGCGATGCTGCACCTGCGCGAGGCCCCCGACCGCTGGCGCGCCTTCGCCCGGCCGGGCAAGCGCCTCGCCCCAGGCGATCTCTTGCGGTTCGGCGACGACGCGGGCGCCAGCGGTACCTGCGAACTCGGCCGGCTCGACGCCACCATCGAGAGCAAGGGGGAGGGCGGCGAGATCACGCTCCGCTTCGACCTCTCCGGCCCGGCGCTCGACGAGGCCATCATGGCGCAAGGCGCCCTGCCGCTGCCCCCCTACATCGCGGGAAAGCGCCCTACGGACGACCGCGACGCCACCGACTACCAGACGATCTACGCCCGCGAGCCCGGCGCGGTGGCGGCCCCCACCGCCGGCCTGCATTTTTCGCAAGCGATGCTGACCGAACTCGACGCAGCGGGCATCCGGCGGCACGCCGTCACGCTGCATGTCGGCGCCGGCACGTTTCTCCCGGTCAAGGCCGAGGACACCGACGCGCACCGGATGCATGCCGAGATCGGCATACTCGATGCCGGGACGGCCGAGGCGCTGAACCGCACGCGTGCGGAGGGTGGCCGCATCGTCGCCGTGGGCACCACCGCGCTGCGGCTCCTAGAGAGCGCGGCGGATGCGGACGGCACCATCCGCCCCTTCGCCGGGCCCACCGAGATCTTCATCACGCCAGGCTACCGCTTCCGCGCGGTCGACGCGCTGATGACGAATTTCCACCTGCCGCGCTCGACCCTGTTCATGCTGGTCTCGGCGTTTTCGGGGCTCGACACGATGCGGGCGGCCTATGCCCATGCGATCGGCGAGGGGTACCGCTTCTACTCGTACGGCGATTCGAGCCTGCTGTTTCCGGCCTCGGTCTGATAGGGCTCCCTTACCGATCACACCACGCGAAAAGCCCTCTCCCCTCTGCGGGAGAGGGTGGCCCTCGCGTCAGCGAGGGTCGGGAGAGGGGAGCGACGCTTCAGGAGAGGGCGCTCCCCTCTCCCGACCCGCTTCGCGGGCCACCCTCCCCCGCAGAGGGGGGAGGGGTATCCGGCACCGCTTGCGACCCATTGGTAGACGCTCGAACGCATGCCCCAGCCGACCGATTTCAGCTTCTCCGTCCACGCCACCGACGGCGCCGCCCGAACCGGTGCCATCTCGATGCCGCGTGGAAAAATCCGCACGCCCGCCTTCATGCCGGTCGGCACGGCGGCGACAGTCAAGGCGATGTATCCAGAGCAGGTGCGCGACCTCGGGGCCAACGTGGTGCTCGGCAACACCTATCACCTGATGCTGCGGCCGGGCGCGGAGCGGATGGAGCGGCTCGGCGGGCTGCATCGGTTCATGCGCTGGGACGGGCCGATCCTCACCGATTCCGGCGGCTTTCAGGTGATGTCGCTGTCGGCGCTCAGAAAGCTCGACGAGAAGGGCGTGACCTTCCGCTCGCATATCGACGGCACCGCGCATCACATGAGCCCGGAGCGCTCCATCGAGATCCAGGGCCTGCTCGGCTCCGACATCCAGATGCAGCTCGACGAATGCGTGCGCCTGCCGGCCGAGCGCGAGGCGATCGAGAAGGCAATGCGGCTATCGCTGCGCTGGGCCGAGCGCTGCCGCGTCACGTTCGGAGAGCAGCCGGGCAAGGCCCTGTTCGGGATCGTGCAGGGCGGCGACATCCCGGACTTGCGCATCGAGAGCGCCAGGGCGCTCGCCGATCTCGACCTCAAGGGCTACGCCATCGGCGGCCTCGCGGTGGGCGAGCCGCAGGCAGTGATGCTCGCGATGATCGAGACGGTGGAGCCGCACCTGCCGGCGGCCAAACCCCGTTACCTGATGGGCGTCGGCACACCGGACGACCTGATGCAGGCGGTCTCGCGCGGCATCGACATGTTCGATTGCGTGATGCCGACCCGTGCCGGCCGCCACGGACTCGCCTATACCCGCCACGGGCGGATCAACCTCCGCAACGCCCGCCACGCCGAGGACACGCGGCCGCTCGACGAGCAATCGGCCTGCGCGGCGACCCGTGACTACTCCCGCGCCTATCTCCACCACCTCGTCCGCTCGGATGAGATCCTGGGCATGATGCTCCTGACTT
The DNA here is from genome assembly GCF_008040035.1 of Methylobacterium sp. WL9. Classification (NCBI taxonomy): domain Bacteria; kingdom Pseudomonadati; phylum Pseudomonadota; class Alphaproteobacteria; order Hyphomicrobiales; family Methylobacteriaceae; genus Methylobacterium; species Methylobacterium sp. WL9. The sequence continues at coordinate 68,191 of NZ_VRVE01000006.1, read as the reverse complement.
GGAACAATCTCGCCTACTATCAGGAGCTCATGGCCGGGATGCGCGCTGCGATCTCGGCCGGCCGGCTGGCGGATTTCATCGGTGAGACGAAGGCCGAATGGGCGCGGGCCGAGGCCGAACGCGCCGCGTGAGGCCTCAGCCCCGCTTCTGCGCCTTCGTGTAGCTGGCGATGGCGGCCCGGCAATCGGGGGAAAGCTTGGCCTTGTTCTGTTTGAAGCAGGCCTTCACCTCGGGTGTATCGGCGGCGTAATCGCTGCAATAGCTCAGGTAATCGCCGGTGCAGTACTGCCGCAGGGCTTCGCGGTCCGGGGCGGGCGTGGCGGCCGGCGCCGCTAGGGCGGCCGTGGCCGTTGCGAGCAGGGCGAAGGAAACGCGGACCAACATCTATCAGGCTCTCTAGCGTCCCGGTCTGGCCGGGCAGGCGGCGTAGACCAAGCGAGTTGGACGAGAGTGCGACGAACACATGATGGCGCCCCGTCAATGAGGCGTCAGGACTTTGTAGAAGCCCGCCGCATCGTCCCGACCGTCGCTCTCGGCCGCCTTCAGCCCCTCGACGATTCTTTTCGCGATCGGCAAGCGGTAGTGCAGGGCGTCCCAGTAGTTCGTGTCGTCACGCGTGACAGGCGAGGGGATCCGGAAATCGATCACGGTGGCGCCGCGCTCCGCTCCGATCCGCGCCACCAACCCCTTGCAGGCGCTTTCGCGCGCGCCCTGGGCCGTGTCAGGCCGCGCCTGAGCCGCGAGGTTCACCGGCATGAAGGCGACGAGCTTGAGAGCGCTCGCAGGCGTTTTTTCCAGTAATCCGTCGAGCCAGGCGAGCGCGGGCATCGGGCCGTCCGACGCCGACGCCTCGGTCTCGGAGGCATCCGTGTCGTCGAGCGCCGTCGCACCGGAATGGATATGCGCTGCTGCTCTCGGCGCGTCGTAGCTCCACTCGGGCGGGGTGAACACCGCGAAGCCGTCGCCGCGGATCCGTTCCGGCGCGAGGCCGAGGCGGTGCAGCAGCACGCCGCCCGCGATGGTGAGGCTGCGCCAATTCACCTGCCGCAGGACCGCACCGTTCGCCGCCTCCTCGTAGAGCCAGGACGGGAAGGGCCGGAAGGTCAGGCGCCGTCGGTCCGCATCGGCCTCGCACCAGGTCACGTCGAGGGCGAAGATCATCGCCTTGGCCTCGACGTGGCGCAGGAACAGCCCGGCGAGTTCGCTCTGCTCGTAGGGCGTCGCGGCGTTCATCGCGAGGTTGGCGAAGCGGGCACCGAAGGCTCGATCGAGATCGCGCGGGTCGAGGAGCCGGGCCGTCGAGGTGCCGATCACGGCGGCGTCGTAGCCCCCGGAGCGCGCGACCTGCGGATAGAGGAAGCGCTGGTTCGAATCCATCAGCGGCCCCGGCGGACGGCCGGGTGCCGCGCGCAGCCCGTAGGGGTCGAGCGCGGCGACGAAGCCGATCGCGGCGAGGCCGAGCAGGACGGCGGTCGCGGCAAAGCCCGTGCCGAAGCGACCCCACGCCGCTTCGTTGCCCGGCCCGGACACCGCGCCTCAGTGCAGCTTCACCCGCGCCACGCCCCGGCGGGTGAGCGCGCGGGCGAGGGCATCCAGGCCGGTCTTGATCATGCCGTTCACCGCCATCTCGTGCATCTTGTAGAGCGAGCGGTACATCACGCGGGCGAACAGCCCGGCGATGAACATGTTCTTCCCCTGGATGAAGCCCATCAGGTTGCCGACCGTGGTGTAGTGGCCGAGCGAGACCAGCGAGCCGAAGTCGCGATACTTAAACGGCGTCGCGGTCTTGCCGGCGAGCCGGGCGACGATCTGCTTGTAGAGATACGCGGCCTGCTGGTGCGCAGCCTGGGCGCGGGGCGGGATCGGCGTGTCCGAGCCCTGCTCGACGAGGTAGGCGCAGTCGCCCATGGCGTAGATGCTCGGATCGCGCGTGGTCTGCAGCATCGGGGTGACGACAAGCTGATTGCTGCGCGTGGTCTCAAGGCCGCCGACACCCTGCAGGAAGGGCGGCGCCTTCACGCCGGCCGCCCAGACGACGAGCTCGGAGGGGATGAAGCCCCCGTCGGCGAGCTGCACACCCTCGGCGTTCACTTCCGTGACCCGCGATTTCACGCGGACCTCGACGCCGATCTTCGAGAGCAGCGTCATCACCTCGCCCGACAGCCGCGCGGGCACGGCCGGCAGGATGCGGTCCGCCGCCTCCACCAGGGTGATCTTGAGGTCTTTCGACGGGTCGATCTTGTCGAGGCCGGTCTTGGCGACCTCACGGGTGGTACGATGGAGCTCGGCCGCAAGCTCGGTGCCGGTGGCGCCGGCACCGATCACGGTGACATGGAGCTGGCCGGCGCGGACCGGGCCGACCTGGGTGTGGGCCCGCAACATGCCGTTGACGAGACGCTGGTGGAACCGCACCGCCTGGTCCTGGGTGTCGAGGGCGATGGCGTGTTCCTTCACCCCCGGCGTGCCGAAATCGTTGGTGGTCGAGCCCACCGCCATCACCAGCGTGTCGTAGGGGATCTCGCGCACCGGCGTGATCTCGCGGCCCTCGCTGTCATGGCTGGCGGCGAGGTGGATCACCCGGCGCTCGCGGTCGAGGCCGGTCATCTCGCCGATGCGGTAGCGGAAATGATGCGCGTGGGCGTGATGGAGATAGTCGACCGCATGGTGGCCGACGTCGAGGCTGCCGGCGGCGACCTCGTGCAGCAGCGGCTTCCAGATGTGGGTCCGCGCCCGGTCGACCAGGGTGACGTGCGCCTTGCCCTTGCCGAGCTTGTGCCCGAGCTTGGTCACGAGTTCGAGGCCGGCCGCTCCGCCGCCGACCACGACGATCTTGTGCCGGTCCGTGACCGCTTCACCCGGAACCATTCCGCACCCCGTGCTTGAGCCGTCGGCCCTGCCGCCGCCATGCCCCATGGCGACGAAGGCCTACGTTGGAACGTCTATACATCACGCCCGCGCGATCGGCCTATCTCGCCCGTGCGCGAGGGGGTCGCAGTCGCGAGGTCAGCGTGCCGGCGCGCCGGGCTGCCGGAGCGGATGCGCCCGGGCGACAGCATCGAGCGCCAGACATTCCTCCGCGACCCGCTTCACGGTCGGGTAGGGTGCCGTGTCGACCCCGAAGATGCCGGTGCCGGCCCAGAGGCTGGCGAGGCAGAGATCGGCGTGGCTGACGGCATCGCCTTGCATGAACCGGCCGGTGCCGGCCTCGGTCGAAAGCCGTTTCTCCAGCGTGTCCAGCCCTGAGGCGAAGGCGAACTGCAGGAACTCCAGGCCCTGCTCCTTCGAGAGGCCGTAGGCCGTCATCAGTTGCTTGCGCACCCGCGGCGTGTAGAGCGGATGCGTGTCGCAGGCGATGAGCTGCGCCAGGGAGCGGGCGCGGGCACGCTTCCGCGGATCGGCCGGCAGCAGCGGCGACTCCGGATGCGTCTCCTCCAGATAGTCGAGGATCGCCAGCGACTGCGTCAGCGGCGGACCGTCGTCGACAAAGAGCGCCGGCACCGCGCCCTGCGGGTTGATCGCCAGGAATTCGGGCTTCCGGTGATCGCCGGCATCGAGATCGAGAAACACCTCGTCGTAGGCGATGCCCTTGAGGTTCAGCGCGGCCCGCACCCGGAACGACGCCGCCGAGCGCCAATTGCCGTACATCTTCATAAGCTTGCCTTCCGTCACTCGCCCGCCGTCTCCGTCACACCACCACCGTGATGGCCCGCGCCGCCCGCGTCAGGCCGGTATAGAGCCAGCGCGCCCGGTGCTCGCGAAACGCGAAGGATTCGTCGAACAGGACCACCTTGTCCCATTGCGAGCCCTGCGCCTTGTGGACGGTGAGGGCGTAGCCGTAGGTAAACTCGTCGGTCTCGCGGCGCATGGAGAACGGGATTTCCTCCTCGCTGCCCTCGATGATCTGGCGCAGCACCTTGATGTCGACGGCGCGCTTCCGGGCGGCCGGGTCGTCTTCGGAGACGACATCGAGGCGGATGGTGTCTGGGCGCGGCGGGGCGCGCAGGGCCTGCACCGTCCAGGTAGAGCCGTTGAGCAGGCCCTTGGTGCGGTCGTTCCTCAGACAGACCAGTTTCTCGCCGATGGACGGCATCGGGTCCTTGTGGCCGGCGAGTTCACGCAGGCGGTTGTTGTAGAGCCGGCGGGTCTTGTTCATGCCGACCAGCACCTGATCGCAGTCGAGCACCTCGGTCGGATCGAGCGTCCGCCGCGAGACGACGCGGCTGTCGCCGAAGGTGCCCAGTTCCAGCCGGCCGCCTTCGCGAACCGTCATCGCCATGCGCACGATCGGGTCGTCCGCCGCCTGCCGGTGGACCTCGGTGAGCATCACGTCGGGCTCGGCCTCGGTGAAGAAGCCGCCGCCGCGTACCGGCGGTAGCTGGGCCGGATCGCCGAGCACCAGCACCGGCTTGTCGAAGGCCAGCAGATCGTTGCCGAGGTCGGAATCGACCATCGAGCATTCGTCGATGACAATGAGGTCGGCCTTGGCCGCCGGACCCGAGCGGTTCAGCGTAAAGGTCGGGCCGCCCTCGTCGCCCTCCTTGGTGCGGTAGATCAGGCTGTGAATCGTCGCGGCATCGTGGCAGCCTTTCTGGCGCATCACGGACGCCGCCTTGCCGGTGAAGGCGCCGAACAGCACGGTACCGTCGACGTCGTCGGCGATGCGCCGCGCCAGCGTGGTCTTGCCGGTGCCGGCATAGCCGAACAGGCGAAACACCTGATCGCCGCCGCCCTTCATCCATTGGGAAATCGCCTTGAGCGCCGCCTCCTGCTGGGGCGCGTAGGCCTTCGGGAGATCGGCCGTCACGGCCAGCGCACGGTCGGCGGCAGCGAGGACAGGATCGAGGCGACGTTGCCGCCGGTCTTCAGCCCGAAGATGGTGCCGCGATCGTGCAGCAGGTTGAACTCGACGTAGCGCCCGCGCCGGACCTGCTGCTCGATCCGGTCTTCCTCGGTCCAGTCCTTGGCGAGATTCGAGAAGACGATCTCGGGATAGGCCTTGAGGAAGGCCTGACCGACGTCGCGTGTGAAGGCGAGGTCGGCCTTGGGATCGCCGGTCCAGTGATAATCGTAGAAGATTCCACCGATACCGCGCGGCTCCTTCCGGTGCGGGAGATAAAAATACTCCTCGCACCATGCCTTGTATTTTTCGTAGTCAGCCGCCGGCGCGTGAGCGTCGCAGGCTTGCCTGAGGGAGGCGTGGAAAAGCTTCGTGTCCGGGTCTTCCTGATTGCGGCGGCGCTCCAGAACCGGGGTCAGGTCTGCCCCGCCGCCGAACCACGCCTTCGTGGTCACCACGAAGCGCGTGTTCATGTGGACCGTCGGCACGTTCGGGTTCCACGGATGGGCGATCAGCGAGATGCCGGTGGCGAAGAAGCGCGGGTCCTCCGAGGCGCCCGGCATCTGCGCCCGGAACTCCGGCGCGAATTCACCGTGCACCGTGGAGATGTGGACGCCGGCCTTCTCGAAGACGCGGCCCTTCAGCATGGACATGACGCCACCACCACCCGGCGCGCCGCTATGGTCGGTCCGCTGCCACGGCGTTTTTTCGAAGACTCCCGGCTCCGACGGCGCATCGGGATGGAACGGCCCCGCGGCTTGATCCTCCAAAGTCTCCAGCGCCGTCACGATCCGGTCGCGCAGCGTGGCGAACCACGTCTGCGCGTCGGCCTTGATGGCGACGAGGTCGCTCTCGCTCGGGAGGGGGAGGTTCATCGCGGGCTTCTGCATGGCCCCAGCGATGTCCCATCCCGAGCGGGAGGCGTCAATTCGCTAAACCGCGAGTCCGACCTCCACGAGGTTGTCGCTGAAGGTCGGCGAGTGGCCCATGCCACCGTACTTCGAGGACGAGACCACGTTCACCGCGCCGTCCCGGTTCAGCGAGTGCCAGTACCCCAGCGAGGCCACGACGAGGCCCGGCGGTACGTCCTCGGTCACCTGGGCCTGCCCATGGAAGGTGCCGCGTTCGTTGAAGACGCGCACCAGCGCGCCCTCGGTGATCTGCCGGCCCGAAGCGTCGGATGGATTGATCAGGATTGCCTGCTCGCCCTGGCGGGCGATCTTGTGGGCCTCGTTCGCGTATTGCGAGTTGAGGAAGCCGTGGCTCTTCGGCGAGACGATGTTGAGCGGGAAGCGTGCGGCGAGCGCCCCGTTCGTCTCGGGCCGCTCGTTGGCCGGCACATAGCCGGGCAGGGGGTCGAGGGCCTCGCCGCCCTGTTCGGCCTCGTACATCTGCCGGAAGGGCGGGGCGACGAAGTTGCCGTTATCGAGCGCTCCTTGCGAGAAAAACTCGCACTTGCCGGACGGCGTCGGGAAGTTACCCTCGGCATGCGGCGTGCGAGTTTCGGCATCGCCGATGTTCAGGCGGTACCAGCCCTGCTCGCGGAAGTGCTCCATGCTGGCGCCGGCCATCTTGGGGCTGTCCCAGTCGAGATACCACTCCATCAGCTCGGTCTCGCTCATGGAGAATTGCGGGTCGTCGAAGCCGAAGCGCTTGGCGAGACGCCGAAACAGCTCGGCGTTGGAGACGGTTTCGCCGGGCGGCTCGATCGCCTTCTGGTTCAGCGTGAAAAAGAAGTGCCCCCACGAGAACATCATGTCGTCGTGCTCGGCCGCCATCGTGGCCGGCAGCAGGATGTCGGCATAGCGGGCCGTGTCGGTGACGAAATGCTCGCTCACGACCGTGAACAGGTCTTCGCGGGCGAGGCCCTTCTTGATGGCGGCGGTCTCGGTCGAGTTCGAGACCGGGTTGGCGTTGTAGACCATCAACGCGTGGATACCGGGGCTGAGTCCGGCCTCGCCGTTCAGCACCGCGCCGAGCTTCAGCACGTTCACGGCGCGGGTGCCCTGCGGGATCCAGTCCGGCCGGCAGACGCGGTCCCAGTGCACCGGGAATTCCCAGAGCGGCATCTGGTAGACGCCGCCGCCGGGGTCCTTCCAGGCCCCGGTGAGAGCCGGCAGCGAGAAGATCGCGCGCAAGGCCTGCGCACCGCCGGCACTGCGTTCGACGGCCACGCCCGGCCGGATCGCAGCGTTGCGAGTCGTCGCGTATTCGTGCGCCAGCATGCGGATGTCCGCCGCCGGCACACCGCAGATTTTTTCCGCGTATTCGGGCGTAAAGGGCTCTGCCCGCTCCTTCAGCTGGTCGAACCCGACCGTGTATTGCTCGACATATTCGGAATCGATCAGGTTGCCGTTGATGATGCAGTGGATCAGCGACATCGCCAGCGCGCCGTCTGTGCCGGGCTTCGGCATGATGTGCCAGTCGGCTTCCTTTGCCGTGCGCGAGCGGTAGGGGTCGATCACCACCACCTTGGCACCGGCGCGCTGCGCTTCCTTCACCACGTGCCAGTGGTGGATGTTGGTGGAAATCGAGTTGCAGCCCCAAATGATGATGTACTTCGACTGGGTGAAGCTCATCGGATCGAGGCCGTTGGTCGGCCCGACGGTGAGCAGCCAGGCCGTGCACGAGCCGGAGCCGCAGAAGGTCTTCTCCGCGACGCTCGCGCCGAGCTTGTTGAAGAACGCGTCGCCGACGGTGAGGCCCTGCACCACGCCCTCGTTGCCGAGGTAGTTGTAAGGGAGGATCGCCTCGCGGCCGTGGGTATCGCGGACCTCGCTGAAGCGGGCGTGGATCTCGTCCAGAGCCTCGGTCCAGCTGATGCGGGTGAACTGGCCCGAGCCCTTCGGGCCGGAGCGGCGCATCGGGTAGAGCACCCGGTCGGGATTGTAGTGATGCCGCTCGAAGTCGTTGATCTTGCCGCACAGCGCGCCGCGGGTCATCGGATGGTCCGGATTGCCCTTAACGTGGATCAGCCGGCCCTCCTCGATCGTGTAGATCATCGAGCAGGTGTCGGGGCAGTCGTGCGGACAGGCGCCGAGCTTGGTGGTTTGCGTGGCAGGCATCGGCGTGTCTCTCCCGGCAGGCGCCTTGAGGCGCTTTTGTGCCGGGAGGATTTCGCGGGCGCGCTTTTAAGTCAATTATAATTCTAAGAACGGGGTCTCGCCCAACCCCGGCATCGCGAGGCAAGGCGCCGATCCGGTCGTCGAACGTCCCGTTTCAGCCGGCCGCGTAGCGAAGAAACGTCACGGCCGTCTCGCCGTAGTCGCGCCGTTCTAACGCCGAAAAACCCGGCGGCAGGACCAGGGACACCGCAGCCGATTCCTCGACGAGGACGAGGGCGTCCTGCTCCAGCCAGCCGCCCTCTGCGGCGGAGACGAGCGCCTTCGGAGCGAGGTCGCGGCCGTAGGGCGGATCGCAGAAGACCAGCGAGAACCGGCCGATCGCCTGGGCCAGCCCGAGCTTCGTCGCGTCGCGCCGGTAGAGGCGGGTGGTGCCCTCGAGCCCCAACGCCTCGATGTTTTCGCGAATGAGCCCGCGGGCTTCCGCGCCCTCGTCGACCAGCAGCGCGTAGGCCGCGCCACGCGAGAGTGCCTCGATGCTGAGGGCACCGGTGCCCGCGAACAGGTCGAGGACGCGGGCGCCTTCGACGGCATCGCCGTAGGCATGGACGAGCACGTTGAACAGCGCCTCGCGCAGCCGGTCCGAGGTCGGCCGGATCGCGTCGGTGCGCGGGCCGCGCAGCGCGCGCCCGCGCAATTCTCCCCCGACAATCCTCATCGGTTCGCAGAAGTGCCGATCATAGGGGCCATGAACTCACCGCCCGTCGAAACGGGCAGTCGTCCCTTCGGGATCATTTCCCCGCACGGGGCGGACGACCACCGCCGCGGGAATCCGGCTTGCCGCCGAAACCACCCGGACGCCCGCCGGGCTTTCCGCCCTTGAAGCCGCCACCGGGACGGCCAGCGCCGGCCTTAAAGCCGCCGCCGCCGGGTCGATCGCTGCGGAACCCACCTGGACGGTCACCGCCACCGGGACGGTCGCTGCGGAACCCGCCCGGGCGATCACCGCCGGGCTTGAAGCTGCGACCGGCGCCGGGGCGTCCGCCAGCAGGCTTGTCCGCCCGGAAGCCGCCACCGGCAGGGCGATCGGACCGCCCACCGGGTCCGGGCCGGCCTTCGCCGCCCTTGAAGCCGCCGCGGTCGCCGACGGGGCGATCACCCCGGAATCCGCCCGGGCGTTCGCTACGACCAGCCCCACCCTCGGGACGATCACGGCCACCACCGAAGGAGCGCGGACGCTCTTCGCTACGGTTGGCCCCGCCCTCGGGACGGTCGCGACCGCCGCCGAAGGAGCGCGGACGCTCTTCGCCACGAAAACCACCCGAGCGTTCGCCGCCCTGTGGGCGGTCCCGCGGCGGGCCACGGCGCTCGCCGCGATCCTCGAAATTCTCGCGCCGGGGCGGCGCGTCGCCATCCTGCCGGCGCGGACGCGCATCGGCACGTGGGGCGCGGTCGTCTCCGGAACGCTGCGGGCGCTCCTCCTGCGTGCGGAAACGGGTCCGGCGATGCGGCTCGGGCGCCGGAACCTCGGGGCTCGGCTGCAGACGCTCCACCAGGACGCGGCGGTCGCCAGCCGTCTGGATCGCGCCGACGCGCTCGCGGCCACGCTCGGCCGCTGCGGCTCGCGAGGCTTTGGGATCGGCGCCGCGGCGCGGAATCTTGGTGCCGTGCGGCTTCTCGACATTGTCGTCGGCACGCCAGATCGACTCGCGCGGGCCTGCGCTCATGCCGCCGGTCGGCACACGGGCGGGTGCCGCAGGACGGGCCGGCCGCGACGGATCGCGGCCCTGGCGGTCGAAGCTCGGCCGGCCGTAGCTCGGCTCGCGCGAACGTCCGCCCTCGCGCGGGGCCTTCTGGCCCTGGGAGCCTGCCCGCTCGGCAGAGGCCGCTGCTGGCTTCTTCGGCTTGCCGAAAGGAGCGATCGGCTCGCGCGTCGGGCTCTCGAAATCGACGCCGGCCTGCTCGGAGAGGGTTTTGCCGAGCTGCTCCTTGAGCACCTTGGTGCGGATTTCCTCGACGAGGCCGACCTCGAGATCACCAAGCTGGAAGGGGCCGAACGAGAGGCGGATCAGCCGGTTCACGGACAGTCCGAGATGTTCGAGGATCCGCTTGACCTCGCGATTCTTGCCTTCGCGCAGACCCAGCGTCAGCCAGATGTTGTCACCCTGCGCCCGGTCGAGATGCGCCTCGACGGGGCCATATTCCATGCCGTCGATGGTGACGCCCTTGCGGAGCTTGTCGAGTTCCACCTGCGTGATCTCGCCGAAGGCCCGCACTCGGTACTTGCGCAGCCAACCGGTATCGGGATGGGCGATGACCTTGGCGAGACCGCCGTCGTTGGTCAGCAGCAGCAGACCTTCGGTATTGATGTCGAGCCGGCCGATCGCGACGACGCGTGGCAATTCCTCGGGAACGACATCGAAAACCGTCTGACGGCCCTCGGGATCGCGCGCGGTCGTCACCACGCCGCGCGGCTTATGCAAGATCCAGAGGCGGGTGCGCTCGCGGACCGGCAACGGCTCGCCATCAACGGTGATGCGATCGGATTCCGTCACGTTGATCGCCGGCGAAGCCAGGATTTTCCCGTTCAGGGTGACGCGCCCAGCCTCGATCATCGCCTCGACATCGCGGCGCGAAGCAACACCGGCTCGGGCGATCGCCTTCGCGATGCGTTCACCCTCCGGAGTTGCAGAAAGCACCTCGGGGGTCGCAGGAATCACATCATCGCCGCGCGGGGCTTCCGCCATGCGGGTTTCGTCATCGGGAGTGTCGTTCATGGTCGATGCCATAACAGAGCGCGTCGCCCGTTGCGAGGCGCCTGTTCGCCGGCCAACGGCACGCCGGCGATGTTACGGATGCATGGGAGCAGAGACGGGCAAAGTCACGAAAAAGGCGGCCGAAGCCGCCCTTCACTATCCGAATCGGATCAGAGTCGCGGTGCGCGTCCGCGCACAGCGCCCACTACCGCCGAGATCAGAAACAGTGCGACCGCCACGAAGCAGATGATCTTGGCCGCTTCCATGGCCGTGCCGGCGACACCGCCGAACCCCAGGACTGCAGCGATCAACGCGACGACGAGAAACGTGACGGCCCAACCAAGCATGGTGGTCTCCTGCAGTCCTTCGGGAACCTAATGGCCAAGCTGCGAAATCGTTCCGCCTCTCCGGCAATTTTCCCTAGAGTTTGCGCTTCACTGCGTCCGCGCCGTCCTTGACCGCGTCCTTGGCGTCGCCAACCGTCTTCTGCGCCTCGCCCTTGAGCTCTTGGGCCTTGCCTTCGGCCTGAAGCTTCTCGTTGTCGGTAGCCTTACCAATGCCCTGCTTGACGTTGCCGGCGGCCTCGTTGCCGAGACCCTTGATCTTGTCGACCGTGCTGCTCATGGCGAAGTCTCTTCCCTTCTCCAACGGCGGTGCCGTCTTCGGGAAAGGAACGGCGCTCGGAGCCGCAATGTTCCGCCGATTAACATACGGTTCTCCTACCATGCGACGGCTCGCTGCGCCTCCGGTCGAGAGAGATCGCCCGCCTCGGCTTCAGGCTGCCGACCGTGTCTTGGCGAGATAGAGCATCTCGCTGATCTCGTTCAACGGCCGCGGCGGACTGAACAGATAGCCCTGGATCTCCTGAGCTCCCTCGGCGCGCACGGTGGCCAGTTGCGCCTCCGTCTCGACTCCCTCGACCAGCGTGGTGATGCCGAGGCTGGTGCCCAGGCCGACGATGGCACGGATGATCGCGCCGGCATCCGAGCGCCCGACGGAATCCCGCACGAACGACCGGTCGATCTTGATCTTGTCGAACGGGAAACGCCGCAGGTAGCTGATGCTGGAATAGCCCGTTCCGAAATCGTCCATGGAGATGCGTACGCCCAGCCGCCGCAGGGTGTGCAAGGTTTCGAGATTCGACTCCGTATCGTCGAGCAGCACGCTTTCGGTGATCTCGAGTTCGAGCCGCGTCGCCTTGAGACCGCTGGCGGCGAGCGCCATCAGGACGCCCTGCGCGAAGTTGCGGTTGCGCAATTGCAGCGCGGAGACGTTGACCGCGACGCTGATGTCGTCCGGCAGCGTGGCAGCGTCGCGACAGGCCTGGTTCAGCACCCAATCGCCGAGCGGCACGATCAGGCCGGTTTCTTCGGCAAGCGGAATGAACACGCCGGGGCTGATGAGTCCCCGCTCCGGGTGCCGCCAGCGCACCAGAGCTTCAACACCCTTGATCCGGTTCTTGTCGAGATCGACGAGCGGCTGGTAGTGCAGTTCGAACCGGCCGTAGGCGAGGGCCTCACGCAGTTCGCGCTCCATGACGGTGCGTTCCCGCGCCGTCTCGTCCATCTGGGACTCGAACAGGCAATAGGTGCCGCGGCCCGCCGCCTTGGCCTCGTAGAGCGCCATGTCGGCGTCCTTGAGCAGCCGCTCGATGTCGCGGCCTTCGCCATCGGCGAGTGCGATCCCGACGCTCATGCCGATCTCGATGTTGAAGCCGTTGAGCTCGTAGGGTGCGCTGATCACGCCGATGAGGCGCTGGGCCAAGGTGACGGCGCCGGCCGTGTCGGCCACGCGGTGAAGCACCGTGAACTCGTCGCCGCCGAGCCGAGCGACCACGTCGTGACCGCGGACGTGACTGCGCAGCCGATCGGCCACGGCCCGCAGGAGCCCGTCGCCGAGCGCGTGGCCGTAGCTGTCGTTGACGGGCTTGAAGCGGTCGAGATCGAGGCAGAGCACGGCGAGAGTCAGGCCGTCGCCCGTCTCGGTTACCATCTCGGCGCCGATCTCGCGCAGGGCCGAGCGGTTCGGCAGGTCGGTGAGCGCATCGTGACGCGCCATATGGATGATGCGTGCCTCGTTGCGGCGACGCTCCGTCACGTCCTCGAAGGTCGCGACCCATCCGCCACCGGCCATGATCCGGTGGGTCGCCGCGACCACGCGTCCGTCGGCAAGCTCGCGAAGGACCGACTTGGTGGCATCCGCGGTCAACGATGTCCGGGTGCCCTCGCTCACGGAATCGACGGTCGCGCCGCTCTTGTAGCGATTGAGCGCGACGAGGATCTCGATGATCTGCCGCTGGCTCATGCCGGGAGTCAGCGCGGCTTCCTTGAGTTTGAAGATCTCCAGGTAGCGATGATTCCACACGACGAGGCGGCTCTCCGCATCGAACATGCAGAGGCCCTGGGTCATGTTTTCGAGCGCCGCATCGAAGAGCCGGTTCTGCTCGACGAGCTGAGCGTTGGCCCCCTGGAGCGCCGAGAGGGCCGTCGCGAGCGCCGAACGGGTCCGATGCTGGTCGCTGACGTCGCTGCCGACGCCGCGATAGCCGAGGAAGCTTCCATCGGGAGCAAAGCGTGGACGCCCGCTGATCTCGAACCAACGGGGCGCGCCGTCCGGATGCCGGAAGACATAGATCCGGTCACGAAAGGGCTGGTGCGCGGCCATCGCATCGGCAACGTCGCGAAGGCCATAGACCTCGTCGCCGCCCACTCCGTCATTGGCGGCATAAGCCTCACGGGTGTGGCCGATCAGGGCGGAAGCGGGCAGGCCCATGAAGCGCTCGGCCTCGGCGGACATGTGGGTGAACCGCCCGGCCAGGTCGGTTTCCCAGAGCCAGTCGGCGGAGATCTGAGCGACTTCTTCGAGTGCGTGCAATGGCATGGGAATACCGCGGGAGATGACTGAATCTCCACGGCAAGCGTTAAGAAATGTTCATGCCGAAGTAATAGGCAGATTGCCCGAGAAGTGATCGGAATAGGGTTTCCGTACGCCGATAGCCGTCGTCACTGACTGATATCACAGAGGCACGGGATCACTGAGGGGAGCCGAAAAGCCACGTCGCGGTTACTCTCGACCGGGAGGCCAGGACAGCAACGGATGATCGAAGACAACGCTGAAAATCTCTTTCCCGGCTTCGAAGCGCTGTGGATAGGCACGCCGACCGGCCGCTGGTTCGCCCGTGCGGGAGGTCCGGCTGACGCGCCGGCCCTGCTCCTGCTGCACGGATTCCCTCAGACGCACGCGATGTGGCATCGCATCGCTCCGGCTCTTGCGACGCACCATCGGGTGATCTGCCTGGACCTCAAGGGTTACGGCTGGTCCGATGCGCCCGGCAGTGCAGCGGACCATTCGGCCTATGCCAAGCGGACGATGGGCCGCGAGATCGCCGACGTGATGGAGCGGATCGGCCATGTCCGGTTCGCCCTGGCCGGCCACGACCGTGGCGCGCGCGTCGCCTATCGCCTTGCCCTCGATGAACCCGGAAGGATCGAGCGGCTGGCGCTCCTCGATATCGTGCCGACGGCGATCCAGTGGGAGCGCATCGCCGCAAGCCCGGAGACGAATCCGCACTGGCCGTTCCTGGCGAAGCCCGCACCGGAGCCGGAACGCGTGATCGGCGGCGATCCGGACGCATATTTCGAAGGCCTGCTGCGGGAGTGGACGGGCACGCACGACCTCTCGGCCTTCGCACCGGCGGCGCTGGAACTCTACCGGCAGGGCTGGAACGTGCCTGAACGCATCCATGCCATGTGCGAGGACTATCGCGCCGGAGGCCCCGACGGACCTGATCGCGCTGCGGACCAGGCCGATCTCACAGACGGGAAGACGCTGCCGATGCCCGTCCTCGTTCTCGCGAGCAGCGACTACCTCGACAAGGACAAGCCGGAAAGTGCGCTCGCCGTGTGGCGACGAACCTTCGCGCCGGGGGCGACGGGCCGCACCATCGCCAGCGGGCATTTTTTGGCCGAGGAAAACCCTACCGAAACGCTCGCTGCGCTCACGGCGTTCTTCCGGGTTTAACCGCCGTCGACCCGCCGGGCCTGGAAGAAGGCCCTGAGGAGGGTGGCGGCCTCGGCTTCGCGAAAACCGCCATAGACTTCAGGCGCGTGATGGCAGGTCGGCTGGTTGAAGACGCGCGGGCCATGCTCGACGCCGCCGCCCTTTGGATCGGCGGCCCCATAATAGAGCCGGCGGATGCGGGCGAAGGAGATGGCGCCGGCGCACATCGCACAAGGCTCCAGCGTCACATAGAGATCGCAGCCGACGAGCCGTTCGTCGCCGATGGCGGCACAGGCGGCGCGGATCGCCAGGATCTCGGCGTGGGCCGTCGGATCGTGAAGCGTTCGGGGGCGGTTGCCGGCGACGGCCAGCACGACACCGTCGCGGACGACCGCCGCGCCGACGGGCACTTCGCCGAGGGCTGCCGCTTCTCGCGCGGCGTCGAAGGCGAGACTGAGCGGGTCGAGGCTCACGGCACCCTCAGTTGTCGGCGTTCTCCGCCTCGCGGCTCACCGCACGGTAGCCGATGTCGCTCCGACAAAAGCCCTCGGGCCAGTCGATCCGGCCGACGGCGGCATAGGCGCGGGCCTGCGCCTCTCGAATGCTGGGGCCGACGGCCGTCACGGCGAGCACGCGGCCGCCATCGGCGTAGAGTCCGTCGTTCTCGCTGCGGGTTCCGGCGTGAAAGACGATGACGTCGTCGGCCTGTGCCTCCGAGACGCCGCGGATCTGCGAGCCGCGCACCACCGTGCCGGGATAGCCGGCCGCCGCCATCACCACGGTCAGCGCGGCACGGCTCTCGTCGAAGGGGAGGGAAACGTTGGACAGATCGCCATCGCAGGCCGCGATCAGCGCCGGCACGAGATCCGCGGCGAGGCGCGGCATCAGCACCTGCGCCTCCGGGTCGCCGAAGCGGGTGTTGTACTCGATGAGCTTCGGACCATCGGCCGTCAGCATGAGCCCGGCATAGAGGATGCCGGTGAAGGGCGTGCCGCGCTCGGCCATGCCGCGCAGGGTCGGGCCGATGATGCGCTCCATCACCTCGGCTTCGAGCGCAAGCGTGAGGACCGTCGCCGGCGAGTAGGCACCCATGCCGCCGGTGTTCGGACCGCGGTCGCCGTCGAAGACGCGTTTGTGATCCTGGGCGGTGCCGACGGGGATGGCGCGGGTGCCGTCGCAGAGCGCGAAGAAGCTGGCTTCCTCGCCGAACAGGCATTCCTCGATGACGAGGGCGGCTCCGGGCACGTCGAGGATGGCGCGGATTGCGGCCTCCGCTTCACGAAGACTCTCGGCGACGACGACGCCCTTGCCGGCGGCGAGGCCGTCGGCCTTGACCACGATCGGCGCACCCTTTTCGCGAAGGTACGCGAGGGCGGCGTCGACCTCGGTGAAGCGGGCAAAGGCGGCAGTGGGGATGTCGTACTCGGCGCAGAGTTCCTTGGTGAAGCCCTTGGAACCCTCCAGCTGAGCGGCGGCCCTGGTCGGGCCGAAAGCGCGGATGCCGGCAGCCGTGAGGTCGTCAACGAGCCCGGCGACCAGCGGCACCTCAGGCCCCACCACCACGAGACCGATCTTTTCGGATTGGCAGAACGCGACAACCGACGCGTGATCGGCGACGTTCAGGTCGGGCAAGTTCGACCCGTGCTGCGCCGTGCCGGGATTGCCCGGGGCGCTGAACAGGCGGTCGCAGAGCGGGGACTTGGAGATCGCCCAGGCGAGCGCGTGCTCGCGCCCGCCGGATCCGATGAGCAGGATGTTCATGCCCCACCCATCACCGAAAACGGCGGGCGGGGCAAAGGGCGATTGCACCGGGACGGGCATCCGTCCACGGCTGGACTGACCTGAGCGTTATGCCTTCGGCTTGCCGACGAGGACCGGTTCGGCGTTGGAGCGCTCCGGAAAGTAGCGCTGCAGATCGCGCAGCTTCGGCGCGTCGTTCGCGACGATGTATCCGGCGTCCGGGTTCAAGGCCATGTAGTCCTGGTGGTAGTCCTCGGCCGGATAGAAGGCCGCGCCGGGCTCGATCTTCGTTGCGATCGGACGGCCATAGACCTTCGCCGCGTCGAGCTGGGCGATGTAGTCCTTGGCGACCTTGGCCTGCTCGGGATCCGCCGGGAAGATCGCGGTGCGGTACTGCGTGCCGGAATCGGGACCCTGGCGGTTCACCTCCGTCGGGTCGAGGGCGACCGAGAAGTAGATCTGCAGCAGTTCGTCGTAGCGGATCACCGACGGATCGTAGGTGATCTTGACGGCCTCGGCATGGCCGGTGCGGCCACGTCCGACGGCGGTGTAGTTGGCTGTCTCGCGGCTGCCGCCGGCATAGCCCGACACCGCCTGCGTCACGCCCTTCACGTGCTGGAACACGCCCTGGACGCCCCAGAAACAGCCCCCGGCGACCGTCGCCGTGCGCAGCTTGCCGGGAGTCTCGCTGGATCTGGCGGCCGCCTCCGGCACGCGCTGGCCGGCCTCTTCGGCAAACGCGACGCCCTGCGGCAGCGAGAGCGTTGCGAGCAGGCCGAGACCGGCGGTCGTCCCAAGGGCGAGCGGCCAGGCGACGGCGGCAGATTTGAAGAACTTGGACAGGGTCATCGGGACCTCCGTGCGTGTCTGAACAAGGAAGAGGCGGCTCAAGCCGCCCGGAAGTTCAAGGCCGCGCCGTTCATGCAGTAGCGCAGGCCGGTCGGCTTGGGGCCGTCGTTGAAGACGTGGCCGAGATGGCCGCCGCAGCGGCTGCAATGCACCTCAGTGCGAGCCATGCCGTAGGCCCGATCGGTGCTCTCGCCGACGGCGCCGGCCATCGGCTGGTAGAAGCTCGGCCAGCCGGTTCCGCTCTCGAACTTGGTCTGCGAGGAGAACAGCGGCTGGTCGCAGCCGGCGCAGGCGAAGGTGCCCGTCCGCTTCTCACGGTCGAGGGGGCTGGTGCCGGCACGCTCGGTGCCCTGTTTGCGGAGGACGTTATAGGCGACCGGGTCGAGCTGCTTGCGCCACTCCTCGTCGCTCTTCACGACCTCGAAGGCGGCGAGTGCGGGATGGGACAGCTTCAGGCCCGACAGCAATCCGGCGAGCGAGGCTCCGGCAAACAGGGTCTGGCGGCGGTTCATGGGCGCTTCTCCCGAAACGGGGATGGATCATCTCCCCATTCGTACGGTTCGCGCGCCGGTTACGTTTCAGCTTGGGCGTTCGAACGCCTGCGACGCACCGTCCCGGGCTCGTGGGCCGGGACGGTGCGGAGGGTAATCGTCGGAGGGTATCGAGAGAAGGCGGTCGGCGGAGGCAACCCGTCGCAGGGCACACTCGACCCCCGTCGTCACTCCGGGGCCGCGGAGCGAAACCCGGAATGACGAGGGTGTGAGTGGAGGCCTCAGCTCTCCTTGAAGCCGTATTCCGGCACGCCGTCCTCGTTGTCGTAGTACTTGTACGGCAGGAATTTGCCCGAGAGGTTCATCTTGACCCGGTCGCCCTTGTTGTTGGGCTCGCGCTCCATGGTCATGTTGAAGTCGATCGCCGACATGATGCCGTCGCCGAAATCCTCCTGGATCAGCTCCTTCCAAGTGGTGCCGTAGACCATCACCAGTTCGTAGAAGCGGTAGATCAGCGGGTCGGTCGGCGGCATCTGCGGGATCGAGCCGCGATAGGGCGCCTCGTTCAGCATCCGCTCCTCGGATTCCGAGAGGCCGAACAGCTCGGCGGCTTTCTTCGCCTGAGCCTTCGGCAGCTTCATCTGGCCCATGCAGGCGGCCGTGATCAGGATCGGCGAGATCCCGCCGATCTCGGCCTGGATGTGCTTCCAGGTCCAGCCCTTCTCACGCTTGATGTCGAGGAGCTTTTCCGTGAGGTCTTCGCGCTTCATGCTCTGTCTCTTGCCTGAATGTCCGGCGGTTCTACGACCGCCTCCATCGTCCGCCGACGCGGGCGGAACGCCGGCCTGCATGCAAGGTTTTCGCCACGAGCACCCGCGAGGTGGGCGTCAGTCGACGAGAGCCGCGTAGGTCAGCACCCGCAATTCGCGCCGGATCGGCAAGGCGGAGGAGGGGATGAGCTGGGCGAAGAGGACCACGGCGAGATCCTCGGCCGGGTCGATCCAGAACGAGGTGCTGGCGAGGCCGCCCCAGGCGACCTCGCCCGGCGTGCCGACGATCTGCGCCTTGGCCGGATCGAGCATCACCGAGAAGCCGAGCCCGAAGCCGATGCCGGTATAGGCGGATTCCGAAAAGCGAGGCTGCCCCATCGCGGCCATGTCGCCGGGCAGGTGGTTGGCGATCATCAGTTCGACGGTCTTGCGGCCGAGCAGGCGCACACCGTCGAGTTCGCCCCGGTTCAGGATGAAGCGGCAGAAGCGCAAGTAGTCCGGCGCCGTGCCCGTGAGCCCGCCGCCACCGGAGGTCACGGGTCGGGGGCTGAGAAATCGGCTGCCCTCGGAATCGTCGTAGACCTTGAGCTGGCCGGTGCGATCGAAGGCGTAGTTGGCGGCGAAGCGCTCCCGCTTGTCCTCGGCCACGAAGAAATCGGTGTCGTGCATGCCGAGCGGCTTCAGCACGCGCTCGCGCAGGAACTCCGAGAACGGCAGGCCGGAGACGACGGCAACGAGGTGGCCGAGGACGTCGGTGGCGACCGAATAGTTCCACTCCGCGCCGGGCTGCGCGAGCAGCGGCTGCTTCGCCACCCGGGCGACCAGATCGGCAAGGGAATGCTCCGAGGTCTGGAAGTCGATGCCGTGCACCCGGTAGAGCGCATCGACCAGCGTCGCCTCCATGAAGCCGTAGGTCAGGCCGGACGTGTGGGTGAGGAGGTCGCGGATCGTGATCGGCCGTAGAGCCGGCACGGTCTCCAACTTGACCCGGTTGCCGCCTACCGCGACGCGCATCTCGGCGAAGTCCGGCAGGAAGCGGCTCAGCGGATCGTCGAGCTGGAAGCGGCCTTCCTCGTAGAGCATCATCACCGCCACCGAGGTCAGCGGCTTGGTCATCGAATAGATGCGGACGATGGTCTCCGTGTCGAAGCGCCGGTCGCGGGCGATGTCGGCCTTGCCGTGAGCGCGCGCGAATCCCGTCTTGCCGCGTCGTGCGAAATGCACCGACAGGCCGGCAAGTTTGCCCTCGTCCACGTAGCGCCGCATCCAGGCGTCGATGCGCTCGAGGCGGTCCGGGCAGAGGCCGAGGTCGCGGGGATCCGTGTCGGTCATGGTTTAAAAGCTACCCTCGCGCCGAACTGAAACCCTCCACGTCATTCCGGGGCCGCGAAGCGGAACCCGGAACCCACCCGACACGCTGCGGCCAGTCGTGGGTTCCGGGTTCTCGCCTGCGGCGACCCCGGAATGACGAGGGTGCTGTGTTGAGGGTCGCAAACCCCATCACAGCAATTCCCGCAACCCCTTTCCATACCGCTCGAAGTAGAACGGGATCGCGCGGAACGGCTTGAAGTCGAGGGCTGCCGCGGCCTCCAGATCGTCGAGCACCAAGCGGGTGATACGGGGCAGGTCGAGCTTGCGGGCCTCGTCGAGACCGACCCAGGCGATCTCGGTGAGCTCGGCATCCGGCCCGACGATGCCGGGGCGCTCGGCAGCCACCGCCGTGCGGTCGGCGACGAAGAAGCGGGTGTCGAAGCGGCGCGGACGGCCCGGCGGCGTGATGGCGCGGGCGAGCAGATGCAGGGCTTCGAGATCCGGAAATACGCCCTCCTCGGCGAAGGCCTGCCAAGCCCCCTCGGGTGCGCGCTCCGGCGGCCCGTAATCACGCGACCCGACCATCAGCCCGGTCTCCTCGTAGGTCTCGCGGATGGCGGCGAGCGCTAGCGAGCGGCCGAGCATCGGGGAAGCGCGGACGAGGCGGGCGTCGAGGGCGTCCTCGCTGCGCTGGGGCAGTGCGCCCGCGACGATCATCCTGCGATCGGAGGGCTCGACCCGCCCGCCGGGAAACACGAACTTGCCGCCCATGAAGGCAAGGCCGGCATGGCGCCGGCCCATCAGCACGCGCGGCTTCTTCTTCGCGCGATCGACGAGGATCAGCGTCGCGGCATCGCGCGGGCGCAGAGCCGGAGCCGCGCGGCTCCGCGTCTCAGACGCGGCCGATGCCGGCAGCGGTGTCGGCTGGTCCAACGCGCGTCTCCTCGGCTCCGGGCCGCGAGGGAAGAGAGGTGTCGAAGCCGTGCATGCGCATGGCGTATTGCAGCCCGATCACAGCGCCCTTCACGGGCTGGAGCAGCCCGAGCGCCAACCCAAGCGTCAGCCCGGGCCAGAGGGTCGCCGAGACCCAGAGCGGCAGGTCGTAGCCCATCTCGATCTTCAGGATCAGGTAACCGACGATGTGCCCAACGATGAAGATCACGAGGTAGGGCGGCAGGTCGTCGGCGCGGTGGCCTTCGAGCGAAAGCCCGCAGGCCTCGCAAGCGGGCTTCGCCTTGAGAAATCGGCCGAAGATCCGCCCCTCGCCGCAATGCGGGCAGCGGCAGACGAAGCCGAGCGCCATGGCCGGGATCAGTTTGGTCCGTACGACCGCGTCGGGGACGGCGGCCGGCGGCGGATCGATCTCGTGCTTCGTTTCGAGCGGCATGGCCGATGTCCTACACCACGCCCCTCAGCCGCGCGACCCGCGCTTGCGGTTGGGTGTGTTGCGACCGGCGGCCGGGGGCTTGCCGCGCTTCGAGGCCGTGCCGGGCGGGCCGTAGCTGGTCTTCGGCGACTTCGCCTTGTGGAACTTCGGGCGTCCGCCCGCCCCCGGCCGACCGGAACCGGCCCGCCCATCGGACAGAATCTCGAAGCGCAGCGCACCGGCAACGGCCGCGGCCTCGACGAGCTTGACCTCGACGGTGTCTCCCAAGCGAAACGTCTCGCCAGTGCGGTCGCCGACGAGCGCGTGGCGGGTCTCATCGTGGCGGTAGAAGTCGGCGCCAATGGTCGAGGCCGGGACGAAGCCGTCCGCCCCGGTTTCGGCGAGCTTCACGAATATCCCGGCGCGGGTGACGCCGGAGATGCGCCCCGTGAAGGTCGCGCCGATCCGGTCGGCGAGGTGATGCGCGATGAGGCGGTCGATGGTCTCGCGCTCGGCCGCCATGGCGCGGCGCTCGGCTGCCGAAATCTGCTCGCCGACGGCGTCGAGCATGCCGACGGTGGTGTCTGAGGGCAGGCCGTCCGAACCGAGCCGGCCGGCCGTGATCAGCGCACGGTGCACGATGAGGTCGGCGTAACGCCGGATCGGGGAGGTGAAATGCGCGTAGCGGCGCAGGTTCAGCCCGAAGTGCCCGAGATTCTGGCTCGAATAGATCGCCTGCGCCTGGGTGCGCAGGATGACCTCGTTGATGAAGATCGCGTGCTCGGTCTCGGCGACCGTGCCGAGAATGCGATTGAACAGAGCCGGCTTGAGGACCCCGTCCTTCGGCAGCTTGATTCCGATGGAAGCGAGCACCTCACCGAGCGCCCGCAGCTTTTCCAGCGCCGGCTCGTCGTGGACGCGATAGATCAGCGGCGACTTCGCGGCTTCCAGCGTCTCGGCGGCGGCGACGTTCGCCTGGATCATGAACTCTTCGATGAGCCGGTGCGCTTCGAGCCGCTCCGGCACGATTACCCGGTCGACCGAGCCGTCCGGCCCCAGCAGCACCTTGCGCTCGGGGAGATCGAGCGCCAGCGGGCCACGGGCGTCGCGCGCCTGCTTCAGGGCCTCGTAGGCGGCGTAGAGCGGGCGCAGCACAGGCTCCAGGAGCGGCGTCGTCGTCTCGTCGGGACGGCCGTCGATGGCAGCCTGGGCCTGGGCGTAGGCGAGCTTGGCGCGCGAGCGCATCATCACGCGGTGGAAGGTGTGGCGGCGCTTTGTGCCGTCGGCGGCGACGACCATGCGCACGGCGAGCGCCGGCCGGTCCTCGTTCTCGCGTAGGGAGCAGAGATCGTTCGAGATGCGCTCGGGCAGCATCGGCACGACCCGGTCGGGGAAATAGACCGAGTTGCCGCGCATCAGCGCCTCGCGGTCGAGGGCGCTGCCGGGCCGGACATAGGCGGCCACGTCAGCGATCGCGACGGTGACGATGAAGCCGCCCGCGTTCTTCGGATCGGGGTCCGGCTCCGCCATCACGGCGTCGTCGTGATCCTTGGCGTCGGGCGGATCGATGGTGATCAGCGGTTGATCGCGCCAATCCTCGCGGCCCTTCAGGCCGACCTCCTTCACCGCATCGGCCTCGGCTTGCGTATCCTTGGCGAAGACATGCGGAATGTTGTGGAGGTGCAGGGCGATCAGGCTCACCGCCTTCTCGGAGCCGAGCGAGCCGAGCCGCTGGCGCACACGGCCCTTCGGCAGGCCGAAGCGGGTCTCGCTCTCCAGCGACACGCTGACGAGGTCGCCGTCGCGCGCCTCGCCCTCTTCGCCCGGCGGAATCGCGATCTCGCGACCCTGCGAGCGCTTCTCAACAGGGACCAAGCGCCCGCCATCACGACCGGCGCGATAGATGCCGATGACCTCGGACTTGTTCTTGCCGATCACCTTGACGATGCGGCCGGTGTACCGGCCCGGCGTGTCGCCATCCGGCTCGACGCGGATCAACGCGCGATCGCCGATTCCGGGGGCGGGGCGGTCGGATTTGCGGCCGCCGCGGGGCATCTGAACGATGATGCGCGGAGCCTCGCCATCCTTGGCCTCCCACTGCGCCGGGCGGGCCAGGAGTTCGCCATCGCGATCCCGCGAAAAGATGTCGGCGAGCACGACAGGGGGCAGGCGGCCGGCCTTGCTGAACCCGCCACGTCCGCGCTCGATCGCACCGTCCTCCTCGATCTCCTTGAGGATGCGCTTCAATTCGATCCGGTCGGACCCCTTGATATCGAAGGCCTTGGCGATCTCGCGCTTGCCGACCTTTTCGGTGGAATCCGCGATGAACGCGACGATCGTCTCGCGCGAGGGGAGGGCGCCGGTGGCCGGTGCGGGTGTGATGCGTCTGGTCAAAGAAAAAGGGCTCGCTGCACCGGGCCTTGGGGGCCAGCGCACTGAATTGGAAAAAGGGCCGGCCGTCAGACCGATGCCGGGAACATGGGCTTGCCGCCGCCCCGCGGCAACGCCTTTGCCGTCCAGGGCTGGGGATCAGCCGGTCGAGGCCGAGTTGGCGATGCGCTCGACGGCCGCATCGACGTCGAAGGCCGGATCGACGAGTTCGGCGAGCGTGAATGGGCTGTCCTGCGGCAGGGTGAGGTTCACCCGCCCCTCCTCAGCCGCCATCTCCGGCGACTCGGCGGCGCGGATGCCGAAGGTCCAGGCGCCGTCGATCCGGACCGAGCCCGGATCCGGCGGGTCGGCCGTCAAGGCGGCTAGACCTTTCCTTGCGGCATCCCGGAATTCGAGGCTGCGCCGATCATCCGACACCAGCGCCGCCCTGACGAGGTCGGCCAGACACGCGCTGACCCGCTCGACGCTCTCGTTCATCCACAATCCCGATCCGTGTTCGTCCGGTCCCGGTCGGGCCGTGGCAAGTGGGGTGCCACCAGGGCGGCGGCATCAGTACGGCGTGCCCTCGGCGCGCTTCGCCTTCAGTGCCTCGGCATACCAGGCCAGTTCGTCGACGAACTTCTTGGCCGCCTTGCCGAGCCAGTCCTCGGCCGGCTCGCCGGCCTCGCTCAGCGCCTTGTGAATGCGCGGGATCGGCAGCAGGGAGGGAATGCTCGGCGCACCGAGCTCGGCCATCATCGCGCGGAGCTGCATCGCCGCGCGAACGCCGCCGTACTGGCCGGCCGAGTAGCAGACGATGCCCGAGGGCCGCCAAAAGTACTCTTCGAGGAAGTGATCGAGGGTGTTCGAGAGGGCCGGCGGGATCGAGTGGTTGTACTCGGCCGACACGACCACGAAGGCGTCGGCGCGGCGATAGAGCGTCGCGAGGTCCTCGAGGACCTTGGGCGCCTCGCCCTTCGGGTATTCCTTGTACATCCGGTCGAGCAGCGGGAGCTTCAGTTCGGCCGGGTCTACCAGAGGCGCCTCGAAACCACGGGCTTCCAATTGCGCCACGAGAAAGTGCGCCGCGCGGATGCCCAGTCGGTCGGAGCGGACCGAGCCGAGGATGACGGGGACGACGAGGCTCATGGCGGGCTCCGAATTTGGCGACATAGGGGAGGATAGTCTCCCGCCGTCTTTCCGACAGCAGAAACGAAAAAGGGGCCGGATCGCTCCGGCCCCCGATCGTCCCGAAAACTCCGAAGAGTCTCAGAGCGAGTAGTACATCGTGAACTCGACCGGGTGCGGGGTCATCTCGTAGCGCATGACCTCCTGCATCTTCAGCTCGATGAACGAGTCGATCTGGTCGTCCGAGAACACGCCGCCGGCCTTGAGGAAGGCGCGGTCCTTGTCGAGGTTCTGCAGGGCTTCGCGCAGCGAGCCGCACACCGTCGGGATCTTCTTCAGCTCCTTCGGCGGCAGATCGTAGAGGTCCTTGTCCATGGCCGGGCCCGGATCGATCTTGTTGATGATGCCGTCGAGGCCGGCCATCAGCAGGGCCGAGAAGGCAAGGTAGGGGTTCGCCATCGGGTCTGGGAAGCGGACCTCGACGCGCTTGGCCTTCGGGTTCGTCGTCCACGGGATGCGGCAGGAGGCCGAGCGGTTGCGCGCCGAGTAGGCGAGCAGCACGGGAGCCTCGTAGCCCGGCACGAGGCGCTTGTAGGAGTTGGTGGACGGATTGGTGAAGGCGTTGAGCGCCTTGGCGTGCTTGATGATGCCGCCGATGTACCAGAGGCATTCCTGGCTGAGGTCGGCGTACTTGTTGCCGGCGAAGAGCGGCTTGCCGTCCTTCCAGATCGACTGGTGCACGTGCATGCCCGAGCCGTTGTCGCCGTAGACGGGCTTCGGCATGAAGGTCGCGGTCTTGCCGTAGCTCTGGGCCACGTTGTGGATCGCGTACTTGTAGATCTGCATGTGGTCGGCGAGCAGCGTCAGCGTGTCGAACTTCATGCCGAGTTCGTGCTGCGCGGAGGCCACCTCGTGGTGGTGCTTCTCGACCTTGACGCCCATGGACTGCATCGCGGCCAGCATCTCGCCGCGCATGTCCTGCGCCGAATCCTGCGGGGGCACCGGGAAGTAGCCGCCCTTGGTCTGGATACGGTGGCCGAGGTTGCCGCCCTCGTAATCGGTGAAGCCGTTCGACGGCAGCTCGGTCGAATCAAGCTCGAAGCCGGTCTTGTAGGGGTCCGAGCCGAACTTCACGTCGTCGAACACGAAGAACTCGGCCTCGGGGCCGACGAAGATCGTGTCGCCGATGCCGGTCGACTTCAGGAAGGCCTCGGCGAGCTTGGCGGTCGAGCGCGGGTCGCGTGAATAGGGCGCGCCGGTGGAGGGCTCGAGCACGTCGCAGACGATCGACATGGTCGAGGCCGAGAAGAACGGGTCCATGCACGCCGTGACCGGGTCGGGCATCAGCAGCATGTCGGATTCGTTGATCGCCTTCCAACCGGCGATCGAGGAGCCGTCGAACATCGTGCCTTCGGAAAACAGCTCGTCGTCGACGAGCGAGACGTCGAAGGTGACGTGCTGCCACTTGCCCCGCGGATCGGTGAAGCGGAGGTCGACGTATTTGACGTCGTTGTCCTTGATCGCCTTCAGGACTTCGGCTGCGTTCTTCATCGTCGGCGTTCTCCTCGGGCAGGGAGCGTAGGCAAGGGAGCGTGGCCACCCCGTTCGAGGGATCATTCCGTTTCACGGCCGCGTCGGGCGGCCGGTCTCGCCGGAACGTTCGCGACGATGGGGCTCGGACGGGTCCTCGTGTACCAGACGCGCGAGCGTGCCGGACGGACCCTGGTCCCGTGCGCCCTCCCGTCACGCACGTTGGCCGGGGGCACTGATATCCCCCGAGCGCACGCGTTGCCAGACATGCGCACCGGGGATTGTGCCGCTTTTTGAGGCATTCTGCGGGGTAATTCGTTCTATGGCCGGTACCGACCGGAGTAAGCCCGTGCTTTTTCCGGGCACCGGATGCCCGTTCGCGCGCCAGCAAAGCAGCCCGTCGGGCAGAATGCGCTGGCACGCATCATGCAAGCCTGCGCTCGTCGGCAGACGACCCGGTGGCGCCCGGATGTCCTCAGACCGAGCCTGATCGGCGAACGAGAGAATGCAGGGATGACAAAATACAAGCTCGAGTATCTATGGCTCGACGGCTACACGCCGACGCCGAACCTGCGTGGCAAGACGCAGATCAAGGAATTCGACAGCTTCCCGACGCTCGAGCAGCTCCCGATGTGGGGTTTCGACGGCTCGTCGACCAAGCAGGCCGAGGGCGGTAGCTCCGACTGCATGCTGAAGCCCGTGCGCCACTTCCCCGACTCGACGCGCAAGAACGGCATCCTGGTGATGTGCGAAGTGATGATGCCGGACGGCCAGACACCGCACGCCACCAACAAGCGCGCCACCATCATCGACGACGACAACACCTGGTTCGGCTTCGAGCAGGAATACTTCTTCTACAAGGACGGCCGCCCCCTCGGCTTCCCCGCCGCCGGCTACCCGGCCCCGCAGGGTCCGTATTATTGCGGCGCCGGCTACTCGAACGTCGGCTCCCTCGCGCGCCAGATCGTCGAAGAGCATCTCGACCTCTGCCTCGACGCCGGCATCAACCACGAGGGCATCAACGCCGAAGTGGCCAAGGGCCAGTGGGAATTCCAGATCTTCGGCAAGGGCTCCAAAAAGGCTGCCGACGAGATGTGGGTCGCCCGCTACCTGCTGCAGCGCCTCTGCGAGAAGTACGAGATCGACGTCGAGTATCACTGCAAGCCGCTCGGCGACACCGATTGGAACGGCTCGGGCATGCACGCCAACTTCTCGACCGAGCACCTTCGGACGGTCGGCGGCAAAGAGTACTTCGAGAAGCTGATGGCGGCCTTCAAGGACAACATCGCCGACCACATCGCGGTCTACGGCCCCGACAACCACATGCGCCTGACCGGCAAGCACGAGACTGCGGCGATCGACCAGTTCAGCTACGGCATCGCCGACCGCGGCGCCTCGATCCGCGTGCCGCATTCCTTCGCGAACAACGGCTACAAGGGCTACCTGGAAGATCGTCGCCCCAACAGCCAGGGGGACCCCTACCAGATCGCCTCGCAGATCCTGAAGACCATCGCCTCAGTGCAGATGGAAGCTTCGATGAGCGAGGCCGCAGCCTAACTTTTGCGATAAGATCGACGAGCCCGGCGGCGCGGACCAAATGGTTCCGCGCCGCTTTTCGTTTCGGTTATCGATTCCTCACCGTCATTTCGAGGCCACGCAGCGGATCCCGGAATGACGCGGGTCGATCAATCCCCGAAGATCGACCAGCCCATGCGCTTGGTCAGCGTCTCCAGTGCTATCCGCCCGAGATGCGAGTTGCCGGCCGCGTCGAGCCCCGGCGACCACACCGCGATCGAGGCTTTTCCCGGCGCGATGGCGAGAATGCCGCCGCCGACGCCGCTCTTGCCCGGCAGGCCGACCCGGTAGGCGAACTCTCCCGAGCCATCGTAGTGGCCGCAGGTCAGCATGATCGCGTTGATGCGGCGGGCCCGCTCCGGCGAGATCACCAGAAAGCCGGTCGCGGGGTTGCGTCCTTCGTGTGCGAGGTAGCGCCCGGCCATGGCGAGCTGCCGGCACGACATCGCGATGGCGCAGTGGTGAAAATACACGCCGAGGGTGAAGTCCACCGGATTGTCCAACACGCCGTAGGACTTCATGAAATTGGCGAGCGCGACGTTGCGGAAGCCCGTGCGCTTCTCGGAGGCCGCCACGGCCTCGTCGATCGCGATCGTCGGATCTTCGGCCAGTTCGCGCATGAAGCGCAGGATCTCGCCCAGCGCTTCGCGCGGCTGGTGCCCGGACAGGATCACGTCGGTGACGGCGATGGCGCCGGCATTGATGAAGGGATTGCGCGGCACGCCCTTTTCCAGCTCCAGCTGGACGATGGAGTTGAACGGGTTGCCGGAGGGCTCACGGCCGACCCGCCGCCAGAGCCTGTCGCCGACCATGCCGAGCGCCAGGGTCAGCGTGAACACCTTGGTGATGCTCTGCGCCGAAAACAGCGTTTCGCAATCGCCGGCGGCTGCGATTTGGCCGGCATTGTCGATCACGGCGATGCCGAAGGCTTGTCGGTCGGCGCGGGCGAGTTCGGGAATGTAGGTGGCGACGTCGCCGCGATCCGGCCGCTGCCGCATCTCCTCGGCGATCTCGCTCACGACGTCGTTGAGGTTCGGCAGGAGAAGACTCGCGGTCGGGTTTCGAGGGAGAGCGAACCGAAGGGTGATCAGGTGCCCGTGAAGCTCGCGGGCGGCAATGCGCCGTCCTCCAGCAGCATCCGTGCCGCAGCGTCGAAGCCGGCCCAGGCGGCGAAGGCGAGGCGGCTGCCGGTGCTGATCCGGCGCACGCCGAGCGCAGCGAGGTCGGCCACGCGCATCGACGGGGCGGTCAGCAGCACGTTGACGGATCTCGGCGCGACGGCCTGCACGATGGCGCGGATGCCGTCCGGGTCCGAAAAACCGGGTGCGTAGAGGCAGTCGGCGCCCGCCTCGGCATAGGCGACAAGCCGGTCTATGGTCGGCCCGAGGTCCTTCCGACCGACCAGGAAACTCTCGCTGCGGCCGACGAGGATCGTCTGTGGGTCGACGGCGTCGATCGCTGTCCGGGCCGCTGCGATACGCTCGACGGCCAGCGTGGTGTCGTAGAGGTCGTCGCCGGCGCGATCCTCGATCGAGAGCCCGGCGACACCCGTCTCCATCGCCAGCGCGACGTTCGCGGCCACGCTCTCGGGATCGTCCGCAAAGCCGGATTCGTAATCGGCGTTCACGGGCAGGTCGGTTGCGGCGCAGAGCGTGCAGAGGTGGTCGAGCACCGCGTCACGGGTCACGGCCCTGTCGTCGAGGCCCGTGCTCCAAGCCAAGCCTGCGCTGGTCGAAGCGAGCGCAGGAAAGCCGAGCTCTTCGAGCCGCCTGAGACTACCGACATCCCAAGGGTTCGGAAGGACAAAACAGCCCTGCGCGTGCAAGGCCCGAAAGGCGCGGCGCGCGGCTGTCGCCCGGCCACCCATCTCAGATCGCGTCCGGCCCCGTCTCGCCGGTGCGGATGCGAATGGCTTCCTCGATCGTCGACACGAAGATCTTGCCGTCGCCGATGCGGCCGGTCTGAGCAGACTTGCGGATCGCCTCCACGGCAGCCTCGACCTGCGCGTCCCCGAGCACGATCTCGAGTTTCACCTTGGGCAGGAAGTCGACGACGTATTCCGCGCCGCGATACAGCTCGGTGTGACCCTTCTGGCGACCGAAGCCCTTGGCCTCGATCACGGTGATGCCTTGAAGCCCCACGTCCTGCAGAGCTTCCTTCACCTCATCGAGCTTGAACGGCTTGATGATCGCTTCGATCTTCTTCATTCGGTGGCGCCTGATCTGCGCTTTCGCGAGGATATGGATTCCTAGCACCGCCTCCCGAAGACCGCCACGGGGTTTTGCCGGGAGCCTCGGGCAAACTGCATAAGCG
Source organism: Methylobacterium sp. WL9 (assembly GCF_008040035.1). Lineage (NCBI taxonomy): Bacteria > Pseudomonadati > Pseudomonadota > Alphaproteobacteria > Hyphomicrobiales > Methylobacteriaceae > Methylobacterium > Methylobacterium sp. WL9. The sequence goes on along the minus strand of NZ_VRVE01000006.1, from coordinate 38,094 downwards.
TTGAGCAGATTCTGCGCATTATCTGGGCGATTTGCTCGCAATGGCCCATTCCGCAGGCAAGGCTTGAGCGATGCGCGAGCATGAACCGGAGACGCTACCGATGACGACCAACCGTCTGATCACCGTCGCGGCGATGAGGCGGGTCGACGAGACCGCCATCGCGGGCGGTGTGCCGGGCTACGCGCTGATGCAGGCTGCCGGGGCGGCAGTGGCCGATCGCGTTCGCACCCGGGTGCCGGCGGGCGGGCGAGTCTTGATCCTGTGCGGCCCCGGAAACAACGGCGGCGACGGTTTCGTCGCGGGAAGGCTGCTCTCCGATGGCGGCCTTCCCGTCGTGCTGCGTCTGCTGGGCGACATTTCCGCTCTTTCCGGCGACGCCGCGCTCGCAGCCGCCGATTGGACGCGTGCCGGGCATGCTGTCGAGGCCGCAGGAGCTGCCGGCGATTTTAGCGGCTTCGACGTGATCGTCGATGCGATCTTCGGTGCCGGGCTGACGCGGGACATCGACGGTGAGGCGCGGGCGCTGATCGAGGCGATCGGCCGGTCCGACACGCCGGTGGTCGCGGTCGACGTGCCGAGCGGCCTCGACGGCGACAGCGGCGAGATCCGGGGTGTCGCGGTCTCGGCGGTGGAGACGGTGACGTTCGTGGCGCTCAAGCCCGGCCATCTGCTCCAGCCGGGGCGCTCGCTCTGCGGGACGCTGCATGTCGTGGATATCGGCGCGGGCGAAGCGGCGCTGAAGGCCGGCCTTGCCGCAGATGGGGCGCCGGCATTCCGCAATGGGCCGGATCTCTGGAATCCTGCATTTCCGCGTCCCTACGCGGAGGGCCACAAGTACACCCGCGGCCACGCCCTCGTCCTGTCGGGCCCGGCTTTCAAGACCGGCGCGGCGCGGCTTGCCGCCCGCGGGGCGCTGCGCGTGGGCGCCGGACTGGTCACGGTGGTCTCGCCGAGCGGCGCGATGGCCGAGAACGCCGCCCACCTCACCGCGATCATGCTGCGCGCCTGCGACAGTCCCGACGACCTCGACGACATCCTCACCGACGAGCGCCTCGACACGGTGCTGCTCGGCCCCGGCCTCGGAATCGGCGAGGCCACCCGCGACCTCGTCGCCGTGGCAGCCTCGGCGGGCCGCAAGCTCGTCCTCGACGCCGACGCGCTGACGAGCTTCAAGGGTCAGGCCCCTTTGCTCGCCGACCATCTCGGCCAGGGCGGGTCGCAGGCCGTGCTGACCCCGCACGAGGGCGAGTTCGCCCGGCTCTTCGCCAACACCGACGCCGTCGCCGAGGGCCTGAGCAAGCTCGAACGCACCCGGCGCGCCGCGGCGGTCGTCGGCGGCATCGTGGTGCTCAAGGGCGCCGACACCGTGATCGCCGCGCCCGACGGCCGGGCCGCGATCAACGACCACGGCACGCCCTATCTCGGCACCGCCGGCTCCGGCGACGTACTCGGCGGACTGATCGCCGGACTGCTGGCACAGGGCATGGACCCGTTCGAAGCCTCCTGCGCCGGAGTCTGGCTGCACGGCGATGCCGGACTCCGGCATGGGCCGGGGCTGATCGCGGAGGACATTTCGGAGTTGATGCCGGCGGTGTTGGCCGGGGTGCTGGCGCTCAGCTGACTTCGAAACTCGTCCAAAGCCCCGTATCGAACCGCTCAAGCACCGTGGAGCTGATCAGCCAGCGGCCGGGATTGTCGGCGAGGAAGGCGATGCGGGCGAGCTTTCCGTCGAGCAATTGGAAGGTGTCGAGCCAGTAGGGCTCCCAGCCGTCGTCGAGGGGATGGAGCAGGCGGAAGGCGTGGCCGTGCACGTGGAGCGTCTGCAGGAACGATGTGTCGTTGCGCACCGTCAGCACCACGACCTGACTGCGCTTCACGCTGAAGGCGGGGGCGGCACCCGCCGCGCCGCTGACGCCGTTGACCTGCCAGATCCGGGTCGGGTCGCCGGTATAGGCCGGCTCGACGCCGGGCTTGTCCTTGTCGACCTTGGCGCCGCCCGTCAGGATCAGGTCGCGGCGAAATGCGTTCTGCAGACGCACCTCGGCCGGCAGCAGCGTATTGTTGCCGATCCCCTTGATCTCCGGGCGCTTCTGCGTGAGCGGCGTACCCCTGGTCGTGATCGTCGCGAGTGCCAGGCCGCTGCCGATCAGCGCGTTGATCGTCACCGTGCCGCCGGCCTCGGCCGGCATGTCGACGAGCAGATCGTAACGGGTACCCGGCGCGAAGGGCAGCGTCGCGCGAAGGGGTTCGAACGTGTCGGTGGGCTGGCCGTCGACGGCCACGACGTAGGCCTTGGCGCCGTCGAAGCGGATGCGGGTCGTGCGCGCGTTGCAGGCATTGGCGATGCGCAGCCGCAGACGGCTGCCGGGCGGCACCTCGACGGCGTCGGGAATCGGCTTCCCGTTGAGGGTGACGAGATTGCCGAGCCGGCCCGAGGCTGCGGCGAAGGCGACCTGACCAAAGGGTAGCGGCTGGCCGTCGTCGTCGAGGCGCACGTCCTGCAGCAGGAAGCTCAGGTCGCGATCGACAGGCGGCGGCGTCTTCTCCTCGACGACGAGCATGCCCGAAAGCCCGCGGCCGGACGGCTCGCTCGATCCGCCGACGACCAGTGGCCGGATCACCGAGGTCCCGGCATCCGGGGGCGTGAAGGCGTAGGTGAAGGTCGCGCCCGGCGCGATCGGCGGCTGCGTCACCCCGCCGACCCCGTCCATGGCGTTCTGGTTGCGCACGCCGTGCCAGTGCAGGGAGAGCGGTTTTTCGGTCTTGTTTTCGAGTTTCAGGCGCACCGCCTCGCCGTGCTTGATCCGCAGCACCGGCGGAACCGACTTGCCGTCGAAGCACCAGATCGGGGTCTCCTGCGCCGGCTCAGGCTTCAGACGCGCCTTACCCGGGGCGGTGGTCCAGGTCGTCTCCGCCTGTGCAGCGCTCGGGTTGCTCTGGGAAAAGGCCGGACGCGGCGCCCAGGCGAAGGCGGCGACGCCTCCGAGGAGAGCGCGTCGGGAGGGTCCTGACCGGGCTTCGCGTGGCGGCATGGCACTCGGATTGTTTGTGGCGAAGCGGAACGCTCGGGCCGTTTCTTAGCGGCGGGCGGACCCAACCGCCACCGGTCCGCCTGGGACTGTAAGTTTTTTGCTGCGGCCCGGAATGCCCGTGTTATAGAGCCGCCCCTGTGCGGCCGGACGTGTGCCTCCTCGCAGGTGCCCGCGGGCGTGGCGGAATTGGTAGACGCGCTGGTTTTAGGTACCAGTGTCGCAAGACGTGGGGGTTCGAGCCCCTCCGCCCGCACCAGTCCAGCCGCCGTGACCGCCGAGGGGCCTGGGATGGGCTGCCCCGCGGTCGCGTCGAGACGGCCCCCGACCCCCCGGATCGGTCCGTCGCCCCGCCACGGGCTTGCCCGCGGCGGACGAAGCCATTGCGTACGAATTTCAGAGAAGCGGACGAGACGACGATGCAGGTGACCGAGACGACTTCCGAAGGGCTGAAGCGCGAGTTTCAGGTGCTGCTGCCCGCGAGCGAGCTCGAGGATCGCCTGAACACCGAGCTCTCGAACATCAAGGGCAAGGCCCAGCTCAAGGGCTTCCGTCCCGGCAAGGTGCCGGTGGCGCATCTGCGCAAGGTCTACGGCAAGTCCGTGATGGCCGACGTGCTGCAGAACGCCGTCAACGAGGCGAACCAGAAGATCGTCGCCGACAACAGCCTCAAGCTGGCACTCGAGCCGCAGATCGAATTCCCGAAGGACGAAGAGCAGAACATCGTCGAGCGCGCCCTCGACGCCAAGGCCGACCTCGCCTTCAAGATCAAGCTCGAAGTGCTCCCAACCTTCGACCTCGTCGACCTCTCCGGCGTCACGCTGACGAAGCCCGTCCTGAAGCCCTCCGACGAGGAGGTGCAGGAGGCGCTGGACCGCATGGCCAAGCAGAACCGCGACTTCTCCGCCAAGGACGAGGGTGCCGAGGCTGCGACCGGCGACAAGGTCACCATCGATTTCGTCGGCCGGATCGACGGTGTCGAGTTCGAGGGCGGCAAGGGTGAAGACGTCGAGCTGGAGCTCGGTTCGAACAGCTTCATCCCCGGCTTCGAGGACCAGCTCGTCGGCGCCAAGGCCGGCGACAGCCGTGTCGTCAAGACCGCCTTCCCCGAGGGCTACCAAGCCGAGCAGCTTGCCGGCAAGGATGCCGAGTTCGATGTCACCGTGAAGTCCATCCAGGCCCCGGGCGAGGTCGTGATCGACGACGAACTCGCCAAGCGCTTCGGCATGGACGACCTCGAGAAGCTGAAAGAGGCTGTCAGCAAGGCCATCGGCACCGACTACGAGGCACAGTCGCGCCGCAAGCTCAAGAAGGCGCTCCTCGACGCCCTCGACGAGAAGTACGCCTTCGAGCTGCCTCCGAGCCTCGTGACCCAGGAATTCGCCAGCGTCTGGGCCCAGGTCGAGCAGGACCTGAAGACTCGCGAAAAGACCTTTGAGGACGAGGGCACGACCGAGGAAAAGGCCACCGCCGAGTACAAGACCATCGCCGAGCGGCGGGTGCGTCTCGGACTGGTGCTTGCGCAGGTCGGCGAGACGGCCGATATCAAGATCTCCGACGAAGAGGTCAACCAGGCCCTGTTCGCCCGGGTGCGTCAGTTCCCCGGCCAGGAAAAGGTGGTCTACGACTTCTATCGCAACAATCCGCAGGCGCTCGCCGAGCTTCGCGCGCCGCTGTTCGAGGAGAAGGTCGTCGACCACGTCCTCGGTCAGGTCACGCTCGTTGAAGAGCCCGTTTCCAAGGAGACGCTCTTCGCCGACGACGACGAGGAAGCCGCGCCTGCCGAGACGAACGAGGCGGCGGCCGAGAAGGCTGCCGGCTAAGGCCCGCACCCGGGTTCAGGGAAGCGGGCCCGATCAGGCGGTGTTAAGTACCGCCGTAGTTGGCTTGTAACACCGGCTTCGGGGCGATTCGTCCCGGCCGGTCCCCGACCCAGAGGGCGTGACGATGAGAGATCCGGTCGACTATTTTCAGAGCAACCTCGTCCCGATGGTGGTCGAGCAGTCGAGCCGCGGCGAGCGTGCCTTCGACATCTATTCGCGCTTGCTGCGCGAGCGCATCATCTTCCTCACCGGCCCGGTCGAGGATTACGGCGCATCGCTGATCGTCGCGCAGCTGCTGTTCCTCGAAGCCGAGAACCCGAAGAAGGAAATCTCCTTCTACATCAACTCGCCCGGCGGCGTGGTGACCTCGGGCCTCTCCATCTACGACACCATGCAGTTCATCCGCTGCCCGGTGACGACGCTGTGCACGGGTCAGGCGGCCTCGATGGGTTCGCTGCTGCTCTGCGCCGGTGAGCCCGGCCAGCGCTTCTCGCTGCCGAACGCCCGCATCATGGTCCACCAACCCTCTGGCGGGTTCCAGGGCCAAGCCACCGACATCCTGATCCATGCCCGCGAGATCGAGGCCCTGAAGCGGCGCCTCAACGAGATCTACGTGAAGCACACCGGCCGCGACTACGAGACCATCGAGAAGGGCCTCGAGCGCGACAACTTCATGACCGCCGACGCCGCTAAGGAGTTCGGCATCATCGACGACATCCTGCACAAGCGGCCGGAGCCTGCAGCGGCATGATTTGCGGCCGGCGAAGCCGGCAGCGGCCCGATGCGTCGTTTTGGCGACAGATCGGGAAAGTCCGCAGGTTGATCCGGAAGCGGCAGCATGATTGCATCGGGGTTCTGATCCCTTCGGCCCCGATGCAGGCCCCGAGGTGACTGTTTCTTTAGGCAGATACCTTTAACTATGAGCGATGCGCGTTCGTCCCTTGCCGGCGACGCGCTCGCGGAGCGGAGACGGACATGAGCAAGACTGGCGGCAACGACTCGAAGAGCACGCTGTACTGCTCGTTTTGCGGCAAGAGCCAGCACGAGGTCCGCAAGCTGATCGCGGGCCCGACGGTGTTCATCTGCGACGAGTGCGTCGAACTGTGTATGGACATCATCCGCGAGGAGTCGAAATCCTCGCTCGTGAAGTCGCGCGACGGCGTCCCGACCCCGAAGGAAATCCGCCGGGTCCTCGATGACTACGTCATCGGCCAGGACTACGCGAAGAAGGTCCTCTCGGTCGCAGTCCACAACCACTATAAGCGCCTCGCCCACGCGACGAAGCACTCGGACGTCGAGCTGGCGAAGTCCAACATCATGCTGATCGGGCCGACGGGCTCGGGCAAGACGCTGCTCGCGCAGACGCTCGCCCGCATCCTCGACGTGCCGTTCACGATGGCGGATGCCACGACGCTCACCGAGGCCGGCTACGTCGGCGAGGACGTCGAGAACATCATCCTCAAGCTGCTCCAGGCTTCCGACTACAATGTCGAGCGGGCGCAGCGCGGCATCGTCTACATCGACGAGATCGACAAGATCTCCCGCAAGTCGGACAACCCCTCGATCACCCGCGACGTCTCGGGCGAGGGCGTGCAGCAGGCGCTCCTGAAGATCATGGAGGGCACCGTCGCCTCCGTGCCTCCGCAGGGCGGCCGCAAGCACCCGCAGCAGGAGTTCCTGCAGGTCGACACGACGAACATCCTGTTCATCTGCGGCGGCGCCTTCGCGGGGCTGGAGCGGATCATCTCCCAGCGCGGCAAGGGCACCTCGATCGGCTTCGGCGCGACCGTGCAGGCCCCTGACGACCGCCGCACCGGCGAGGTGTTCCGGTCCGTCGAGCCCGAGGATCTTTTGAAGTTCGGCCTCATCCCCGAGTTCGTCGGCCGTCTGCCCGTCCTGGCGACGCTCGAGGATCTCGACGAGACCGCGCTGAAGCGCATCCTGCAGGAGCCGAAGAACGCCCTGGTGAAGCAATACGCCCGTCTCTTCGAGATGGAGAACGTCGAGCTGACCTTCCAGGACGAGGCGCTCTCCATGGTCGCCCGCAAGGCGATCGAGCGGAAGACCGGCGCCCGCGGGTTGCGCTCCATTCTGGAGACGATCCTGCTGGAGACGATGTACGATCTGCCGGGCCTGGAATCGGTCGAGCAGGTGGTGATCGGACCGGAGGTCGTGGAGGGCAAGTCGCGGCCGCTCTACATCCACGGCGACCGCAACAAGGAAGCGCCGGCCAGCGTCAGCGCGTGAGACATCCGGGCCGTGCCGCAACAGCGGCATGGCCCGTTCGCTGCGGCGAAAGTGAAACTTGAAAGCGGTGGCGGCGAGCGCCACCTGAACGACAGCGCAGTGGCCGCACGCTCCCATTTCGAGGTGCGGTGCCGCGTCGCCAGCCGCACACGTTCGATCCGATCTCCGACCATACGCGGCCCGGTCGGCCCGTGGCAGGATGCTTGCTCGTCGAGAGGAGCGAATGCCCGGCGTCAGAGCACAAGGGAAGCCACCTTATGACCCAGTCGAAATCGCGCCAGCCGGTCGTCCCAGGTTCGACGGGCTCCTACGCCGTCTTGCCCCTGCGCGACATCGTCGTATTCCCGCATATGATCGTGCCGCTGTTCGTCGGACGCGAGAAGTCGATCCGCGCCCTCGAAGAGGCCGTCCGCACCGATCGGCACATCCTGCTCGCCACGCAGATCAACGCCGGTGACGACGATCCGTCGACGGACCAGATCTACACGATCGGTACGCTGGCTTCCGTGCTGCAGCTGCTGAAGCTGCCCGACGGCACCGTGAAGGTGCTGGTCGAGGGTGCCGGCCGCGCCAAGATCGAGGCTTTCACCCGTTCGGACGAGTATTACGAGGCGACCGCGGAGACGCTCACCGACGAACTCGGCGACCGGGTCGAGGCCGAGGCGCTGGCACGCTCGGTGATCTCCGAGTTCGAGAACTATGTGAAGCTCAACAAGAAGATCTCGCCCGAGGTCGTCTCCGCCGTCACGCAGATCGACGAGCCCTCGAAGCTCGCCGACACGGTCGGCTCGCATCTCGCGGTCAAGATCGCCGACAAGCAGGCGATCCTGGAGATCCCCACGGTGGCGCAGCGCCTCGAGCGTGTGCTGTCGCTGATGGAGAGCGAGATCTCCGTGCTCCAGGTGGAGAAGCGCATCCGGACCCGCGTGAAGCGGCAGATGGAGAAGACCCAGCGCGAGTACTACCTCAACGAGCAGATGAAGGCCATCCAGAAGGAGCTCGGCGACGGCGAGGACGGCCGCGACGAACTGGCCGAGCTCGAGGAGAAGATCGAGAAGACCAAGCTCTCGAAGGAAGCCCGCGAGAAGGCCACCGGCGAGTTGAAGAAGCTGCGCCAGATGTCGCCGATGTCCGCCGAGGCGACCGTCGTGCGCAACTATCTCGACTGGATGCTCGGCATCCCGTGGAACAAGCGCTCGAAGATCAAGAAAGATCTGCTCGGCGCGCAGGCCATGCTCGACGACGATCATTTCGGCCTGGAGAAGGTCAAGGACCGCATCGTCGAGTACCTCGCCGTGCAGCAGCGCGCGAACAAACTGACCGGCCCGATCCTCTGCCTGGTCGGCCCCCCCGGCGTCGGCAAGACCTCGCTCGGCAAGTCCATCGCCAAGGCGACGGGCCGCGAGTTCGTGCGCATGTCGCTCGGCGGCGTGCGGGACGAGGCCGAAATCCGCGGTCACCGCAGGACCTATATCGGCTCGATGCCGGGCAAGGTCGTACAGTCGATGCGCAAGGCCAAGACCTCGAACCCTCTCATCCTGCTCGACGAGATCGACAAGATGGGCATGGATTTCCGCGGTGATCCGTCGGCGGCCCTGCTGGAGGTCCTCGACCCCGAGCAGAACGCGACCTTCAACGACCACTATCTGGAAGTCGATTACGACCTCTCGAACGTGATGTTCGTGACGACGGCGAACACGCTGAACATCCCTGCGCCCCTGATGGACCGCATGGAGATCATCCGGATCGCCGGCTACACCGAGGACGAGAAGGCCGAGATCGCGCGCCGCCACCTGATCCCGAACACGCTCAAGAAGCATGGTCTGGACGTCAAGGAGTGGTCGATCACGAACGATGGCCTGATGATGCTCATCCGCCGCTACACCCGCGAGGCGGGCGTGCGGAATCTCGAGCGTGAGATCTCCAACCTCGCCCGCAAGGCGGTGAAGGAGATCTTGATCAACAAGGTCAAGACCGTCGAGGGCACACCGGAGACCCTGCCGGAATTCCTCGGCCCGCCGAAGTTCCGCTACGGCGAGATCGACGCGGACGATCAGGTCGGTGTCGTCACCGGCCTGGCCTGGACAGAGGTCGGCGGCGAGTTGCTGACGATTGAAGGTGTCATGATGCCCGGCAAGGGCAAGATGACGGTCACCGGCAACCTGCGCGACGTGATGAAGGAGTCGATTTCCGCGGCGGCGAGCTACGTCCGCTCGCGGGCCGTCGATTTCGGCATCGAACCGCCGTTGTTCGAGCGCCGGGACATCCACGTCCACGTTCCCGAGGGTGCGACCCCGAAGGACGGTCCGTCGGCCGGCATTGCCATGGCGACAGCGATCATCTCGACGCTCACCGGCATCCCGGTGCGCCGCGACGTCGCCATGACCGGTGAGGTTACGCTGCGCGGCCGCATCCTGCCGATCGGCGGCTTGAAGGAGAAGCTGCTGGCTGCGCTCCGCGGCGGCATCAAGACGGTGATGATCCCGGAAGAAAACGCCAAGGACCTCGTCGAGGTGCCCGACAGCGTGAAGAACGGCATGGACATCATCCCCGTCGCGCGCATGGAGCAGGTCCTGATCCACGCCCTGGTCCGCCAGCCCAAGGCGATCGAGTGGGACGAGCCGCTGCCCCCGGTGAAGAAGCCGGGCCAGGAAGACGGCGCAGCGGTGGTCGCCCACTGAGGCGATCACTTGAGGCCTGAAACGACAAGAACCTCCGGGGGTCCACCCTCGGAGGTTCTTTTTTGTGTGCTGACGGGGTGATGCGGGTCCGAGCTGGAGCAGGCTGCAAAAAAGTGGCAACGGTTTTTCGTGCGAAGCCTGCTCCAGACTTTTGAACCGATCACGCTGCGTTTTGATCGGTTCGATCAAAACGCAGCGTGATCTAGGCCGGACGGCGTGGATGGCCTAGCTTTGACGCTCGCTCGGTGTTCGACAGGATCCGCGCCATGGCACGTCTCTTCTATCTCTGCCCACTCGCCATGCTCCTGGCGACCGCGCCGGCGCTCGCCGTCGAGCGGGGCCCGCTGCCTTCGGAAGGCGCGTTGGAGGCCTGTCCGGAGCAGGGCGCCGGCTTCGGCCGGATCCCCGGCACAACCACCTGCATCCGCATTTCCGGCCGGGTCGCAGTCGGCACCGATGCCGGCGCGCGGATACGCGCGCCATCGACGGCAGCGAGCCATGGCCGGCTCTCGATCGACACCCGCAGCGAGACCGATGCCGGCCCGCTGCGCACGTTCGTACGGGTCGACGCCGGACGCCGCTGACCAGTCACAGGCTCCGCGACAGCACCAGCGGCGCCCGTCCGGCGTTGCGGCCGTAGGGGGAGGGGGCAGCCGACGGCCGGCCGTAGACGGTCGAGGTGCTGGCCTTGCCGAGTTCGTCGGCGAGCGTCCGTATCAGCCCTTCGGAAACGGTGCGGGCCGTGGCGAGCACGGTCTGGTTCATCTCGACCACGGCAGTGAAGCGGCGATGGGCGGCCTTTAGGGTCTCGATGCCCGAAGGCGCGAAGCGGGCCAGGGCGATGGCGTTGGCCTTGGCCGCCTCCAGGCCGTTCAGGTAGGCGGAGGCGAGTTCGGCCTTGCGCGGCCCCTCGACCATCGCTTCGCGGATGCGCCCGGCACGGACACCGTCGCTCTCGCTCGCAAGCACAGCGTCGAGGTCGCGCATCGTCGCCATCAATCCGGCGACGAAGGCGTCAGCGGAAGCCTTGTCGAGGATGCGGACGGCGCGTGGATCAGGCGCCTGCACTGCGGGCCTCCTGCATCTTCATCATCTCGGAATAGACTTGGCTGGCGATGCCGACGCCGCCGCTCTTCACGATGGAGCCGGCATATTCCTTGGTCAGCATCGAGCGCCAGACGCCGCCACCGGTGCCGTTCTCGCCGAGCGGACCTTCGGTGCCGCTCGACTGCGTGATCGATTCCAGGCTGTTCTCGAGGAACATCGACTCGAAGTCGTTTGCGGTCTTGTGCGCCTTCGCGGAGGCCGCCGCCTTGGCGGTGTCCATGGTGTCGGTGTCGGTCTTGGCGAGCGCGCCGGCCAGCGCCTTTCCGACGCCAACGGCCGCGGAGGCCGCGAAGGTTGCCAGGGGAAGCATGATCAGGCCCTCACTTCTTCAGGATCACATGAGTTCGATGTCGGCCTGGAGCGCGCCGGCGCTCTTGATGGCCTGGAGAATCGAGATCAGGTCGCGCGGTCCGACGCCGAGCGCGTTGAGGCCGTCGACGAGTTCGCGCAGCGTCACACCCTCCTTGACCAGCGCGAGCTTGTTGCCGTCGCCGGTATCGACCTTCACGGCGGTGCGCGGCACCACCACGGTCTGACCGTTCGAGAGCGGAGCCGGCTGGCTCACCTGCGGCTGCTCGGTGATCGTCACCGTCAGGTTGCCCTGGGCGATCGCCACGGTGGAGACGCGCACGTCGCGGCCCATCACGATGATGCCGGAGCGCTCGTCGACGATCACGCGGGCGGTCTGGTCGGGCTCGACCTTGAGCTGCTCCACCTCGGTGATGAGGCGGATCATGTTGCCGTGATACTTCGCCGGGATCTGCAGCGTGACGGTGGCCGGGTCCGTCGGCTCGGCCGTATCGGAGCCCATGAAATCGTTGATCACCGAGGCAATGCGCTTCGAGGTGGTGAAGTCGGGGTTGCGCAACGAGAGACGCAGTGTGCGGGCGTCGTTAAGCTTGAATGCGACCTCGCGCTCGATCATCGCGCCGTTGGAGATGCGGCCGTTAGTCGGCACGCCACGGGTGATCTTGGCGGACTCGCCCTCGGCCGAGAACCCGGCGATGGCCACCGACCCTTGTGCCAGCGCATAGACCTCGCCGTCGGCGCCGAGCAGCGGTGTCACCAGCAGCGTGCCGCCCTGCAGCGACTTGGCGTCGCCGAGCGAGGACACGGTGACGTCGATGCGGTTGCCCTGCGTGCCGAAGGGCGGGAGGCTCGCGGTCACCATCACCGCGGCGAGGTTCTGGGTGCGCATGGTGGCGCCCCGCGTGTTGACGCCGAGCCGCTCCAGCATCGCCTGCAGCGATTGCTTGGTGAAGGGGATGTTGTTGAGCGTGTCGCCGGTACCGTTAAGGCCGACGACGATGCCGTAGCCGACGAGTTGGTTCTGCCGCACGCCTTCGATCGAGGCGAGATCCTTCACCCGCGACAGCGCCGAGGCCGTGCCGGTGGCCGACAGCCACAGGCCGAGCCCCAGCGCCAGGAGCGCCAGGAGGGGGAAGGAGCTGAGCCGGACGGGACGCGGGGTCATGAGGGACTCGATGAATGTCGAGACCCATGTTGCGAGCGCCGTGCCATGTTTCGGATTTATTCAAAGCGTTGAAATCTATGATATTTCACGATTTCATTGACTGGCGGCGCCGGGCCGGCAACCCGTCCGTTCCTGCCGGCCCGGCAGCTTCTGCCGGGCAGTTTACCGGTGGTTAACCATGACGGCCGGAAGACTAAACGGGTCGAACCCTCCGGGGTTTCCGTTCCCACCCGCGGCCAGGATCATGCGCGTCGAGCACCGCTTCGCCACCGTCGCCGCCGGCCCGGCCTCCGCCGGGCGCCGGGCCGAGGGAGCACGGGCCTTCTCGCTCGCGGAGAGCGCGCAGGTGACCCGCCCGGGCACGGCCGCCACGGCGCAAACGGGCATGCTCGCCGGCCTCGACGCCATCCTCACGCTCCAGGGCAACCAGGATGCGCCGCAGGAGCGCCGTCGCCGCTCGGTGAAGCGCGGGCACGACCTCCTCGACGGCCTCGACCGCCTCAAGGCGGCGATCCTGGGAGGCCGCGTCGCGACGCACGAATTGCAGGCGATCGCGGGACGCCTGTCCGAGCATGCCGAATCGAGCGGCGACCCCCGCCTCGACGGCCTCGTCGCCGACATCGAACTGCGTGCCGCCGTGGAGCTCGCCAAGCTCGAAGCCCTGCGCGGCGTCTGACGCCGGTCAGCTTCCGAGAAGCGCCTCCAGCGTGCAGGTCAGGCCCTCGGGCGCATAGTCCGTCTCGACCGAACCACCCGAAAGCCCGCGCTCGATCAGCCGCGATCCGAACCCCCTTCGCGATGGCGGCGCGACCGTGGGGCCGCCGCGCTCGGTCCAGCTCAGGCGGAAGGTGACGTCCTCGCCGGTGCCGACGACGGACCAGACCACCGAGACATGACCGCTCGCATGCGAGAGCGACCCGTACTTCGCGGCGTTCGTCGCCAACTCGTGCAGGATCAGCGAGAGCGACAGCGCGATGGACGGATCGACATGCATCGACGGCCCGTCGATCGCGAAGCGCCCTTGCCCGTCGGCATGGAGGGCCAGGGCGCCGCGCACCACGTCGGCCACTTCGGCGCTCTCGCGGCGGCCGGCGAGCAGGATGTCGTGCGCCTTGCCGAGCGCGATCAGGCGCGGGACGAGATCCTCGCGCGCCGTGTCGAGATCGGAGGCGTTGCGGAGGGTCTGCGTCGCGATCGACTGCACCATCGCGAGCGTGTTCTTGAGCCGATGGCTCAATTCGCCGTTGAGCCAGCGCTGCTGCTCCTCGGCGCGCGCCTGGGCGACGGCCGCCTGGGTCCGGTCCGCGACCGTGCGCACGAAGGCGACCTCCTCCTGCGTCCAGTCATGCGCCCGATCGTAATGCACGAAGGCGACCGCCGCGAGCCGGCCGCGCTCGACGATCGGTACGTTGACGAGCACGCGGATGCCGAGGCCGATCAGCGCGTCCGACATCCCCCGCGTCCGCGGATCGTCGGTCACGTCGGCGACGATCACGGTCTCGCCGCGCTTCAGGTCGTCGATGAACGAGCCGTAGTCGCGGAAGCGGTGCAGGCCGGTGATGCTGGCGGTGCCGGGCCTGCGCCAGTCCGGCTGCATCGTCACGGTCTCGCGGGCATGGTCGACGAGGCCGTAGCCGGCTCGCGTCGCGCCGAGCGCCCGGGCCATGACCTCGGCCGCCGCGTAGGCGATCTCTCCGATTTCGTCGAGGTCGCGCAGACGGTCGCCGAGCTCGACCAGGGCGTCCTTGCGCTGCTCGGCGGCCTTCCGCTCGGTGATGTCGATGGCGATGCCGGGATAGCGGGAGGGCCTGCCCTGCGCATCGTGGTAGCAGCGGCCGCGGGCATAGATCCACGTCACGGTGCCGTCGCGCCCCAGCAGGCGATACTCCTCGCGGAACTCCCCGGCCGTGGCGATGGCCGCCTCGATCCGCTTGCCGACGAAGGCTCTGTCGTCCGGGTGGATGCCGTCGATGAACTCCAGGATCGGCGCGCCCGAGGCCGCGATGGCGGGGTCGACGCCGTACATCCGCGCGAAGGTCTCGCCTGCGTAGACGCGATCTTGCACGATGTCCCAGTCCCACCAGCCGAGCGACCCGGAGGCCTCGACGGCGAAGGCGAGGCGCTCCTCGCTCAGCGCCAGGGCGGCACGGCTGACCCGCAGTTCGGCCTCGAGATCGCCGGAGGCCCCGATCTCCGAGACGGCGCCCGCGAGATCGAGCTGGTAGTCACGGTCGGCCGCCTGCATCTGCCGCTGCACGAGCCGCCGGGAATCGAGGCCCGCATCCCGCAACAGTGCGCGCAGGCGCGTGTTCTCCGCAGCAAGCTCTTCGGCAGACAGAGGTTTATGGCTTGGTTCGGTCACGTGCCGCTCGTCTGGAGGCTTTCGAGCTTAGCCGGAAAGGGCTGTCCGGACAACGAGATGGGAAGTGTACGGGCAAGACCGCATCGCCGCAGCGCGGATGGAGGGCGCGGCCGAGGCCGACGCGGATTCAGCGCTTCGTTGACGGTGCCGTGCCGATCCCCGACAAGACGCCCGCGTGAGGGGGCGAACGCAAGCGACGCGCCCTGGATAGCGCAGCCGATGCGGCGTCCATGCTCTTCAACTCGTTCATCTTCCTCCTCGCCTTCCTGCCGGTCGCCCTGGCGCTGCACGCGCTCGCCGAGCGCTATCGGCCGGACTGGCGGCTGCCGCTGCTCGTGCTGCTGTCCTTCGTGTTCTACGGCTGGTGGGATGTCCGCTTCGTGCCGTTGCTGCTGGCCTCGATCGGGCTGAACTGGCTGGTGGCGCGGGCCTTCCTCGCGCGCCCCGTCGCCTGGCTGATCCCGCTGGCGATCGGCGCGAACCTGCTGATCCTGGCACTCTTCAAGTATCTGAACTTCTTCGCCGATCTCGCCAACCTGCTGCCCGGCGCAGCACTGCCCCATCTCGATTGGGTGCTGCCGCTCGGGATCTCGTTCTTCACCTTCCACCACATCATGTACCTGACCGACCTGAGGGCCGGTCGCGCGCCGGCCTTCGGGCTAACGAAGTACGCCCTCTACATCGCCTTCTTCCCGCAGGTTCTCGCCGGCCCGCTCGTGCGCTGGAGCGAGATCATGCACCAGTTCGACGAGCGCCCGTACGCGCGCGCCGACGCCATGGAGCGGATCGGCCGCGGCATCCTGCTGCTCACGGTCGGGCTCGCGAAAAAGGTGCTGCTCGGCGATCCGCTCAGCGTCTACGTGAATCCGGTCTTCCAGGCGGCGGCCGCGGGCAAGGTCGTGACCATGGCCGAGGCCTGGCAGGCGACGCTCGGCTTCACCTTCCAGATCTATTTCGATTTCTCCGGCTACACCGACATGGCACTCGGCATCGCGCTGCTGTTCGGTCTCGTGCTGCCGCAGAATTTCGACGTGCCCTACCGCTCCACGTCGCTGCGCGATTTCTGGCGGCGTTGGCACATGACGCTGTCGCGCTTCCTGCGCGACTACCTCTACATCGCTCTCGGCGGCAATCGCCGCGGCCTCGCCTTGCAGATGGCCGCGCTGTTCGCGACGATGACGCTCGGCGGTCTCTGGCACGGAGCCGGGCCGACCTTCGTCGCCTGGGGCGCCGCCCACGGTCTCGGACTCGCGGCCGGCGTGCTCTGGCGCAAGGCCGGGCGAACCATGCCGGCGGTGCTCGGCTGGGCGCTGACGCTGCTGTTCGTGATGCTCACCTGGGTGCTGTTCCGCGCGACGAGCTTCGAGGCGGCGCTCGCGGTGTTCAAGGGGCTGTTCGGGCTGGCGCCCGCCGGGTCCGCCTTCAAATGGCGCACCATCGCCATCGCCGCAGCCGTCGCGACGCTCGGGCCCAGCGCCTGGGCTGCGGTCCACAAGGCGCCGCCGAGCCGAACGCTCGCCATCGCTGCCGCAGTGCTGTTCGTGGTCGTGCTCCTGAAAATCGGGGACGATGCGAATTACGAGTTCATCTATTTCCAGTTCTGAGCGGATGACCGGCTCCGAGAGATCAGACGCAGAGACACGCTGGGCCGGGTGGACCCGCGGCTTCATCCAGGCGTTCGCCGGCATCGTCGCCGGCTATCTCGCGCTCGCCTACGCGATCGACCCTTTCGACAGCGGGCGTTCGCCGCTGCTCTCCGTCGGCGCGGTGCGGCCGCAGGGACCGCGCACCTCCGCCGCCCTGCGCGGGCGCGATCCAGCCTACCAGGGCGCGGTCTTCGGCAACTCGCACATTCAGCTCATCGAGCCGGGCCGTCTCGCCCAAGCGACCGGGATTCCGTTCGTGCAGCTCTCCATACCGGCGACGGGGCCGAACGAGCAGTTCGCGTTGATGAACTGGTACCTCCGCCACCATGCCGCGCCCCGTGCCCTGGTCGTCGCCGCCGACAACCTCTGGTGCACGAACGATCCGGCCCTGCCGAACGACAAACCGTTCCCGTTCTGGTTGTTTTCGGAGCACATTGCGGTCTACCTGCGCGGCCTGCTGCGCTGGTCGGTCCTGGAAGAACTCCCGGACCGGATCGGCTGGCTCCTACGAAAGCAGCGCGAGACCGCACCGCGCGACGGCTGGTGGGACTACGAGGCCGACTACGCCGCCATCGGCCATACCGGCCATCCGGGCACGGCGGCCGGCCACGAGGCGCGCGCTCCCGAGATGCCGGAACCCGGAACCGCCGGTCCGTCCTTTCCAGCGGCCGAACGTTTCGCCGCCATCGCAGCGGGCCTGCCGGCCGAGACGGCGCTGGTGCTGGTGTTTCCGCCGATCTACGCCGACGCGTTGCCCCGGCCCGGAACGCCGCGCGAGCGGGCGGAGCAGGCCTGCAAGGCGGCGCTCACCGCATCCGTGCGCGGGCACCGGCGCAGTGCCGTGCTGGACTGGCGCCGCGACGGGCCGGAGGCGCGCGACGCGGCCCTGTTCTTCGACCCCTCGCACTACCGGCACCCCCTTGCGCAGAAAATCGCCGCGGACATCGCCGCCGCCATCGTGACGCTGGAGGACGGCACCAAGGCTCGGTGACGGCCGCGTGCCTTCCACGGGCGATCAACGAAGACCGAAAATCTCTATTCGCAGCTGCCCGTAGGACGGCATGAAAGAATTTCTTGAAACTGGATCGTCGAGATCGGTGTCGAAGTTGAATTTACCGAGAGTTTTACCGATACGACCGTGACGTGTTTACCTCATCGCGGCAGCTTTTCGTGTCGACCCGTCCAATCGGCCCGCCATACGTTGTGAAGCCACCATCCCTCGATTATACGCTCGCCCATGATCGCGGCTGACCGATAGGGATTGGCGTGAGGCGAACCATGGCGAAGGTGACGATCGACGAGAGCTACACGCCCTCCGATGCGGAGCCTTTCATGAACGAGCGGCAGCGCGAGTACTTCCGTCGCAAGCTCGTGAATTGGAAGAGCGAGATCCTTCGGGAAGCTCAGGGAACGCTCACGTCTCTGCAGAGCGAGAACGAGAACCATCCCGACCTCGCGGACCGCGCCTCGTCCGAGACGGACCGGGCCATCGAGTTGCGGGCGCGCGACCGTCAGCGCAAGCTCACCAGCAAGATCGATGCGGCCCTCGCCCGGATCGAGGATGGCTCTTACGGCTTCTGTGAGGAAACGGGCGAGCCGATTTCGCTCAAGCGCCTCGACGCCCGGCCGATCGCCACCTTGTCGCTCGAAGCGCAGGAACGCCACGAACGCCGCGAGCGTGTCTACCGCGACGATTGAGATCGATCGCCGGAACCAGACATCTCCGAGAGCAACGCTGAACGGCCAAGGTCATCTTGGCTGTTTTTCTTTGCGCAGGACCGTGCGGTATTTTGCCTGACCCAGGAACATCGGCGACCAGTTCGGCTTCTCCGGACAACCAACCCGGAGCCATAGTGCAATGTCGAACGATACCCTGATTCCGCTGCTTGCCATTTTCACGATCGTGGCGGTCGCCGCCTTCGCGATCTGGCAGCGTGGCCGCGTCGCGAAAGCCAAGAACGATCCGGAGCGCTCGGCTTTCACGAAACACCACGGGGAAGCGCCCCGCGCCAACCGGCCCGGCACCGAGCACTGACAAAATCGATCGCGGGGAGGTCTCGGTTACCGTTTCCTCACCGCTTCGGGACCACGATCGGATCGTAGCCGAATCAAGGCCCGGAGGTCCGACATGGACGACTTCTATCGCGGGATCGAAACGTCGCTTCTGGCGCTCACCCTGGTGCTCGGCCTCGCCGTGGCGGCGACGTCGAACCTGTCGCCGGGCGCCATGACGGGAGTGGAGATCGCCACGACCCTGCCGATGATCTCCGTCACCGCCGGCGAGCCGGCGGAGTAGGATCGGGGGCCCACCGCATCCCTCAGGACGCGGCAGCCGGGCGGTTCGCCGACGCCGAACCCTTACCGCCGCGGCGGGCCTGCAGCAGCAGGCTGGCCAAGGCGGCGATGACGACGATGACGCCTTGCGTGCCCAAAGCCTCCCAGCTTCCGTTGAGGCCCAGCGTGCTCACGAATTCCGGCACGCCATCGTTGTGCACGGGGATGATGGCCTGCTCCTGAAGCTCGAGGAAGGCGGCGCCGACCATCTTCAGCGCCATCACGAACAGAAACGCCGACGTGATGATGAACATCGGCCGCAGGGGCAGGCGCAGGGCCAGCCACTGCATCGCCACGAACATCGCCATGAGCGCGATCGAAGCGGCGGCGAGCCCGGCAAGCAGGCTCCCGTCGAAGCCGTTGGCGCCCTTGGCCAACGCATGCAGGAAGAGAACCGTCTCCGCGCCCTCGCGGAACACGGCGAGGAAGGCGATCGCCGCGAGCGAGACGATCGTCCCGGCGCCGAGCGCCTTCTCGGCGAGGCGGTTCAGATCCGCCTGCCAGGCCCGCGGGTCCTGGCGCAGGAAGAGCCAGCCGCTCATGTAGAACATCAGCGCCGCCGCGAGCAGCATCACGGCCGCCTCGAACAGGTCGCTGTGGTTGCCGTCGTAATAGGTTTCGAAAATCCAGGCCATGCCGAGGCTCGCAGCCACGGCAGCGGCGGCACCCGCATAGAGCGGCCCGATCCGCTCGGCGGCCCCCGCCTTGCGCAGGAAGGCCGCCAGGGCGGCGATCACCAAGAGGGCTTCGAGCCCCTCCCGGAACAAGATCGTGAAGGCCTGTGCGAACGTCGACCCATCCACCATCACGGACATTCCCTCACTCGACGGCAACGCGCTTCCACCTGACGGCCTGCACGGAGGAAAGACTTCGATCGATGAACCCGGCAGAATCGGTTGTTTGGAACAGTTCCGAACAAGCAATCGCGGGAACGACGACAGGTGAGCGGCCGGCTTGATTTCCAGCGACGGACTACCTCCGTTTCGAAGATCTTTTCAAGGCCCCGGCATCTGCAGCGTCGTCGCGGTGGAGCCGACCACACCGATCGGCCGGTCGAGGCGAATGCACGGATTTCAGGCAGCGAATGCGCTTTCGGCCTGCAACCGAACGGCCATGGCCGGACTTATTCCGGTACAAGTGCGGCCGAGCGTTCCCGGCGAGAATCGATCGAATATTGCGCGTGGCCGGGCGGTACGCGCGGGCAGGATGTCATGACCGTCAAAAGCCGTCTCGCGGTCCTCCTGACCGGCACGCTTCTATCGGGCTTCGCGGCATCGACGGCCATCGCCGCTCCCGCGCAGGTCGACCGCAACCCGACGAAAGTGGCGGATGCCGTGCAGGCTCAGCCTGCGACGGCAGTGGACGACGAAGATTCCGCGACCTGCAGCAAGTCGCGCAAACGCCTCTGGGTGGAAGGTGAGGGCTGGATCGTCCGCCGGATCACGATCTGCCGCTGAAATAGTGGACCGGAACGGATTTCACGCCCTCGGCGGATTTCCTTCCCGCCGGCACACGGCCTCAACCGTCAATTTCCTCGGGATCGAGGCCGGTGTCAGCATTCTGCACCGCTGGCCGGGTGAGGGCGGACGGAACGAGCCTGCAGCCGGTGCGATTGGTGTCGCATCGACTCGGGAGTTTGATCTGATGCGTGCAGCCCTCTACGGCCTCGGCCTTGCCGCGCTGATATCCGCCGGCACCGTCTCCGGCGCGCTGGCAGGCGAGCGCTTCGGCTATGACGGGTATCCCGGCGGATACGGGTTCGCGAACGAGGCGATCGGCGGCGACTATATCGGCGCTCCCCTCACGCGCTTTCCCCGTCCGAGCGAATTGGTCCCGCCGGCCTGGGGCTACGGCACCTACGGCGTGCCGACGGTGACCGGGATCCGCCAGGCCCCGACCGCGGCGCCGACCCTGACCGTGATCAATGCCGACGAGCCGGCGCCTCGGCGCAGGGGGATGGGGCCCCGGATCCTGTCGCGGGGTTCGGATCCGCGATGGGCGGACAACACGCGGGGCGCAGAGCCGGATCAGGGCGGAGTCCGCGTCATCTCGGTCACGGTGCCGCGCCGTTGAGGCAGGCCATCCATACGGTCCCGTATCCGCGCGGTGCGTACGGGCGCGTGTATCTGCGCCCGTACGCATTCGCGCATTGGGACAGTTCAGAACGGGTGCCTTAACCTTCTAGTTGCAGTTTCGATGCAACCTTGGATGCGGTCGGGGACGACTGACACAGGGTCTTTATGCACATCGCGATCGTCGATTCGAGCCGCGTCGTCTTGAAGCTCGTGGCTGGGCTCCTCGAACCGCGCGGCCATGTTCTCGAACTGTTCACGGATTCTTCCGCAGCGCTGGACTACATCGCCTCGCATCCGTCCATCACTGCGCTGATTACGAGCCTCGAGGTCCGTCCGATCAGCGGCCTGGAGTTGTGCTGGTCCGCACGCCTGCTCGGCGATGCGAGCCGGCCGCTCTCGATCATCGTGATGTCGTCAACGCGCTGCACGCATACGTTGGCCGAGGCACTCGACAGCGGCGCCGACGACTTCATCGAGAAACCGCCGAGCGCCGAGGAGCTGCATGCCCGCCTGCGGGCGGCCGAGCGGCTCACCACCGTGCAAAGCGCCTTGATCCGGCTGGCGGAGACGGACCCGCTGACCGGGCTGATGAACCGTCGCGCCTTCATGGCCCGGGCGCAGGATGCCGTGGCGCATGCCGATGCTTCGGGCAGTCTCGCGGCGATCCTCCTCGACATCGACCATTTCAAGCGGATCAACGACGCCTACGGACACGATATCGGCGACGAGGCGATCAAGGCGGTGGCCTCGCTGATCTCCGGAAACGGCATCGCCGGACGGCTCGGCGGTGAGGAATTCGCATTGCTGCTGCCGGATCGCGATCTCGCCGAGGCCACGGTGATCGCCGAGCGCCTGCGCCGGCGCGCCGTCGCCGTGCGCGTCCCCGTGGAGGCGGGGCCGGCGAAACTCTCCTGCAGCTTCGGCGTGAGCGCCTGGCGCAGGGGCGACACCGTCGACGGCCTGCTCAAGCGTGCCGACGTCGCCCTGTACGAAGCGAAGGCGACGGGACGCGACCGCGTCGTCGCCTCGGACGGCGGCATGCCTCTCAGCAAAGCCTGCTGAGACGGACTGGAACGCATTTCGCTAACCATTAAGAAATCTTAACAAGCAATCGTATATCCTGTCTCGGATCAGGACAGGATTGATCTCGGCATCTCCGAGTCGTCACGAAATCGAACCACTTTTACCCATTCGACCCCTGGAACGACTCTTGTTCTGAATACCCCCGACACGGCCGCGATGTGCTGCGGTGGGACGCGCAAGGGGGAATGCGGCATGAGTTACGCCGTCGGAGTATTGATCGTCGACGAGCCGCCCGGGCTCGATCCGAACTTCCGGGCCACGCTTGAGCATACTCCAGCGCTGCGCACGATCGGCGAGGAAGATCTCGGCCGGGGCGAGACGGACACGGTCGTCGCCCTCGTCTGCGTCCGTGCCGCGCTGCCGGAGGCGGCCTGCGAGCGGATCGCGTCGCTCCGCGACAACTACCCCGCCCTGCGCATCCTCGTCCTCTTCCAGTCCCTCGGCTCGGACGACCTGCGCCGCCTGCTCGCGGCCGGCGCGGACGCCTTCGTCGGGCGCGGAACGCCGGTGCGCGACGTCTGCAGCGTCATCCTCGGCCTCGCCGGCGCCACGGCGGAGATCGGGACGGCAGAGATCGGCCTGGACACGCGCGACCACGTCCTGATGGCCGCTCCCGAGACCCTGTCCCTGACGCCCCGCGAGGCGGAGGTTCTACGCTTCCTCAGCGCCGGGTTCTCGAACAAGGAGGTGGCGCGGCGCCTGTCGCTGTCCGTGCGCACCGTCGAGACGCACCGGCTCAATCTGCGCCGCAAGACTCAGACGGGACGCCTCAAGGATCTCGTGATGCTTGCCCGCCAGCTCGGCCTCGATCCGGTTGTCGACGTCGATCCGCCGCGCCGGGTCGCCTCACATTGAGACGGCAGCGGACAGCCTATCTGGCCAGCTTCGACAGTTTGAGCGCGACGGCGCCGTCGGCACGTTCGGGTTCCCCGGCCTCGCCATCCGTCAGTATCGGGCGGGCGGCGACGGCGTAATCGCCCCGCCGCCGTCCCGTCGGATCCTCGAACACGCCGGCCCAGAGGCCGTTCCGTCTGGCCCAAGCCTGCGTCTCGTCCGTGAAATACGTGGTGTCGACGAAGCGGTCGGACACCGCGAGCCCCGACGCCACCATCCAGGCGTTCAGGTCGTCGCCGCCCAAGCGGCAGATCGCCAGCGTACGATGGGACGGGTCGAGACCGCGCGTCTCGCAAGCGATGACGGCCTCGCCGATATGCTCGGACAGCGCACGCGCAGCCTGCCGGCCGCACGGCACGATCCGGCCGCCCTTGCCCTGGCAGGTCTGGCCGAGGCCCGGAGCCGCGACGCCTGCGAGGCCGACGACGGTGCCGCGCACGCGCAACGTGTCGCCGTCGATCACGGTTGCACGGCCGGTCAGCGTCTCGCCGGCTCGCGCGCTGCCGCTCAGGAGGGCGATCGCAGCCAATCCGAAAGCCGCGTGTCTCATGGGACCTCTCGTCGTCGGACCCCGCACCGACGGTGCCGGGGACTCGCCACAGCCAAGAGCAAAGCAATTAACGATCCAGCATAGCCGGCAACGGTCCGAAGCCGGCCGGGCGGCAGCGCGGGGTTCCGTCCCCCTTAGAGCGCTTTCCGACCAAGTGGGTGCCGGTTTGTCGAAAGAAGGCGCGTCACAACAAGGCTTAGAGGCGCCGGCCCGATGCAATCGGGTCGGGTACGGCTCTAGGCAGCGCGCCGGCTCTTCGCCGAGGGCGGTTTCGCCCGCGAGGCGCCCTTGCGGGCCACGTTCGCCCGAGTCCCGCGCGGCGCAGCTTCCTGAAGCCGGTTGCGGAGCAGGCTGAGCACGGCGGCCTCCTCGGGCTTCAGCCGGTCGAGGTCTTCCGCCAGTTCGTCCTCGACCGCCTCCTTGACCTGCAGCAGCAGCGCACCTTCGAGGTAGCAGTCGACGACCTGCGGATGGATGTAGCATTTCCGGCAGATCGTCGGCGTGTTGCCCAGCCGGCTCGCGACGGATTCGATGGCGTCGCGCACGTTGCGCTTGGCCTTGGCCTCGCTGTCGAAGCTCTCAAATTCCTTCAGCGCCAGCGCCGCCAGCACCGTGCCGGCCCAGGTCCGGAAATCCTTGGCGGTAAAATCCTGGCCCGTGATCTCGCGCAGGTAGGCGTTGACGTCCGACGAAGTCACGTCGCGGCGCGCGCCGTCTTCGTCGAGATACTGGAACAGCTCCTGGCCCGGCAGGTCCTGGCAGGCCTTGACGATCTTGGCGACGCGCCGGTCGCGGATCGAGAGGTTCCACTCCTTGCCGCTCTTGCCCTTGAAGCGGAAGGTCAGCTCGGCCCCGGAGATCTTCACGTGCCGGTCGCGCAGCGTAGAGAGGCCGTAGCTCTTGTTCGAGCGGGCGTAATCGTCGTTGCCGACGCGGATCAGGGTACTTTCGAGGAGGTGCACCACCGTCGCCAGCACCTTCTCGCGGCTCAACCCGCGCTTGCCCATATCGGCGTCGATGCGGGCGCGGATGCCGGGCAGTGCGTCGGCGAAGCTCATGATGCGCTCGAATTTCGTCGTCTCGCGCGCCTGCCGGAACTCGGGATGGTAGCGGTACTGCTTGCGCCCCTTGGCGTCGCGCCCCGTCGCCTGGATATGGCCGTTGGCATGGCGGCAGATCCAGACGTCGGTATAGGCCGGAGGGATCGCGAGTTTCCTGATCCGGGCGATCAGCACTTTGTCACGGATCGTGGTGCCGTCGGCATCCTGGAAGGAAAAGCCCGTGCCGCTGCGCCTGCGCGTCAGGCCCGGCTTCGAATCGTCGACGTAGCGCAGGCCGGCCTCGATTGCGGCCTCGCGCGGATCGACGGTTCCGGTGTCCTCGCAGGCTGACATGCTGGCTTTCTCACGCGACGCGAGGGCTCAACCGGCAGCGAACGGGGCGTGTTCCGGCATCCCGTGCCGCACCTGACGAGGCCGTGCTACATCCCGCCGCGATGAACGCCCCGATACCGCAAAGGAAGACCCTCGCCTTCGTCGTGACGGAGGACTGGTTCTTCGCCTCGCATTTCCTGCCGATGGCGCGCGCGGCCGTGGCGATGGGCCTGTCGGTGGCGGTGATCACGCGGGTGCGCGCCCACAGGGCCGTCATCGAGGCGGCCGGCGCGCGGGTGATCGAACTGGAGGCCGAGCGCTCCAGCCTCAACCCGATGGCGGCGGGCTACGCCGCCGGGCAACTCGCGGCGATCCTGAAGGCCTTGAAGGCGGACATCGTCCATTGCATCGCGCTGCGCGGTATCCTCGTCGGCGGCACGGCGGCGGCGATGACGGGCATTCCCGACCGCGTCTACGCGCTCACCGGCCTCGGCCTCCTCGGCGCCCGCGAGGACCGCACCGGCAAGCTCGCGCGGCTCGCCCTGAAGGGCCTGATCCGCGGGCCGCTGGCGAGCCGGCGCACCCGCTACCTGTTCGAGAACGCGGACGATGCCCGCGCACTCGGGCTCGATCCGTCCGACACCGCCGTGACCATCGTCGGCGGCGCCGGCGTCGACCCGGATGCCTTCGTGCCGCGCCCGCTGCCGCCCCCGCCGCCGCTCGAGGTTGCGATCGTGGCGCGGATGCTGTGGTCGAAGGGCATCGACGTCGCGGTCGAGGCCGTGCGGCTGGCGCGAGGGCAGGGGGCCGCGGTCGCGCTCTCGCTCTACGGCGCGCCCGACGCCTCCAACCGCCGCGCCATCCCCGAGGCGACTTTGCGGGCGTGGAGCCGCGACGGTGTCACCTGGCACGGGCCGACGCGCGACGTCGCAGGCGTGTTTGCCGCCCACCACGTCGGCTGCCTGCCCTCGCGTGGCGGCGAGGGTCTGCCGCGCACGCTCCTGGAAGCGGCTTCCAGCGGCCGGGCGATCCTCACCAGTGACGTGCCGGGCTGCCGCGACCTCGTCCGCGACGGCGTCGAGGGACTGCTGGTGCCGCCGGGCGATGCGCAGGCGCTCGCTGCGGCGCTGATGCGGCTTGCCGGAGACCCGGCGCTGGTCGAGCGGATGGGCGAGGCGGCCCGCGCCCGCATCCTGCAGGGCGGCTACACGGAGGCGGCCATCGGCAGCGCGGTTGCCGGGATCTATTCGGAATTGCTCTCCCCGTGACGCCCTCCCGCGATCCTCTCGGCTTCATCCGCGCCAACACCCGCCTCAGGCCGGTGCCCTACGCGCCAGAGATCCGGCTGCACGTCGCCGACGAGGCGACCGAGCTCTGGCAGAAGACCGAGGACGAACTGGAAGAGATCGGCCTGCCGCCCCCGTTCTGGGCCTTCGCCTGGGCCGGTGGACAGGCGCTCGCGCGCTACATCCTCGACCATCCCGAGACGGTTGCGGGCAAGCGCCTGCTCGACTTCGCCTCCGGCTCCGGCCTCGTCGCCATCGCCGCCGCGAAGGCCGGGGCGGCGCATGTGCTGGCGAGCGACCTCGACGCCTTCGCCCTCGCCGCAATCCCCCTCAACGCCGCCGAGAACGGCGTCGCCGACCGGATCACCGCGACGGGCGACGACCTGATCGGCCGCGTCGGCCCGTTCGACGGCGTCCTCGCCGCCGACATCTTCTACGAGCGCGACCTCGCCGGTGCCGTGGGGGCGTGGCTCGACGGCCTGCAGGCGCAGGGCACCCTGGTTCTCATCGGCGATCCCGGCCGCTCCTACCTGCCCCGCGACCGGCTGGAGGCGATCGCGACCTACGCGGTGCCGGTGACGCGCTCGCTGGAGGATGCCGAGATCAAACAGTCGAGCGTGTGGCGGTTCCGGTGAGGTCGCGGCACGGGGCCGATAGGGCGATCCTCCGACGCCGGGCGACGGCCGATCACCAAGCATCGGGAAGATCGGGCGTCCCACTCTGCGGCATGGGAAAACCCGGTGCGCACTCTTCTCAGGTATGGGTATCGGGCTTACCCTGCCGACACTGGTAAACGCCGCGCCAGGGAGGTTTCATTCCATGTCTCGTCTGATTCTCGCCGCCTCGATCCTCGCCATGACCTGTGCAGCGAGCGGGCCGGCCTCGGCCCTCTCCGCGAGCGAGTGTTCCGTCAAGTACCAGGCCGCCAAGAAGGACGGCTCGCTCGGCGCCACGAAGTGGAACGACTTCCGCAAGGCCCAGTGCGGCGCCGACGCGCAACCGGCCGCGGCGACCACGACCACGGCCCCCGCACCCGCCCCGACGGAGGCGGCCAAGCCCGCTCCGACCCAGACCGCCGCCAAGCCCGAACCGACCGCGAAGCCGACGACCCCGGCGGCCTCCGGCTCCGCGGTCTTCCCGAGCAAGATCGACCCGAAATACGCCAGCGAATCCGCCGGCAAGCAGCGTCAGAAGACCTGCCTCGACCAGTACAACGTCAACAAGGCCAACGGCGGCAACGGCGGCCTGAACTGGATCATGAAGGGCGGCGGATATTACTCGGAGTGCAACAAGCGGCTGAAGGTCTGACCAGCCGCGCCGGGCCCGGGCCGATCAGGCTCGGGTCTCCGACAGGGTGATTGCCTCAGCGGAGCGAGACGCGGCGGCACCCTGCCGCGCCCTGCGTATGAGAGCCGTTTGGAGCGGGTACCGGGAATCGAACCCGGGTATTCAGCTTGGAAGGCTGATGTTTTCATATCTGTGATGTCTGTGATGGTGCAACTCGCAGATATTACTGGAAAAATTCGCTCCTCCATCTCATAGTTCGCATGCGCCTCGTGTGAGACGGCGTGTGAGACGAAACATGGCGAAGCCAATCCCGTTCGATACCATCGCCAAGCGGGCTCGGCTGGCAACAAGCAGAAATCCCTACTGGCACGGCGTCTCGGGCGGACGCGGCGGTGTTTCGCTCGGTTACCGGAAGCCCCGACGCGGGTCAGGCGCTTGGGTCGTCAAGCTTGTCATAGACGGCAAGCGGATAGAGGAGAGATTAGCACCTGCCGACGATGCAGACGCCGAAGACGGGGCCCTAACTTTCCCAGCCGCCGTGACCGCGGCGCTCGCCTGGGCAAGGTCGCGAGTTCGCGCATTGGAGGACGAAAGCTTCGGCGAGCGGGCAGCCGTAGCTACCGTCGCGCAGGCGCTAGAAGCCTATACCGTCGTCCATGCTGCCCGGATCGGGGCGCCTAAGAGCTACATGGCCGGGACGTTTCGAAACCATGTGGCCCCGCATCGGACGTTCGCGGATTGCCGGCTGGATCGTCTGACGACGTCAAAGATTCATGTCTGGAGGGCCGCCTTTACGGCCAGGGCGGCAGAGGTTCGAGGCGAACCGCTAACGGCACGAACGATTAATTCGGTCCTGTCTCAGGTTCGTGCCGCCCTGAACCACGCGGTCGACATTCACCGGGCTAGCCTTCCCCCGACCATTGCCGCCGAGATCAAGCACGGGACGAAGGCCGTTCCGGGCGACCGCAATGCCCGAGACCATCAGATCCTGCCCGACTTCGAGATAAGACGTCTCGTCGAAGCGGCGTTCGCCATCGACGAAACAGGAGATTTCGGGCGATTGATTCTCATTCTGGCAGCAACGGGTGCCAGGATTTCACAGATCGCCCGATTGACTGTTTCGAACGTGCAGGTCGCACGCTCACGCATTCTGATGCCGCCAGCCAAGAAAGGGCGCCGTCCGAAAGACGGACCACCTGCGGCTATCCCCATTGGCGGCGACGTCGTTACGCGCCTCGAACCAATTTTAAACGGCCGTCGCGGACACGAACCGCTATTGCTGCACTGGCATCACGCCCGCACGGAAGGAGCCGCGCAATCGGGATGGGCGCGCGTGGATCGTCGCCCTTGGTCTTCATCGAGCGCCGCTCGACACGAATGGGAAGCGGCCGTGAAATACGCTGGGGCGCCGCCTGCGACGATCATGATGTGCTTCCGGCACAGCTCGATCGTGCGCGGCCTCGCTGTTGGCCTTCCTGTCCGTCTCGTCGCCGCGCTTCACGACACGTCGGTCGAAATGATTGAGGAGCATTATTCGGCTCACATCGTGGACGCGACGGAGGAGTTAGCGCGGCGGGCGATTACACCGCTGACATCGATCGCCGTGACGCCGTTGCGACCGGTCGCCGAGGCGGCGGCATGACCCAGCGGCCGCGGGCACGAACGAAGGTTACCAGGGGTGGGAGAATCCTGGGTCGTCCGCTGCGGAACACCGAACCGAGTTCAATCAAGGCCGGTCAGCCGGTGGTGAAGCGGCGTCTTACCGGTACAGCGCCTCCTCGTGCCGTGCCGGACGGGGATTCGTTCAAAGCCGCGCACGGCCCCCCGAAACCGATCTACGAATTTCGGGAAGGCGCCAATGGGCGGTGGGGTCAGACTTCGAGCGAAGAAACGATTTGGATCGTGCGGAGCCTCAACGGCCTGAATCAGCCTGGCTATGCCGCGAGGCTGGCAAGCGAGAATGGGCTCACGGCCGAGGCTGTTAAGAGGAAACTCACCCGTACCCGCGCCGAGATCAAAAGAGTGCACAGCAGCCAGACCGGAGGTTCGGGATCAATTAACAGACCATCAGACTTTCCACCTAAAACCGATACGGCTGAATAGGTTAGCGCCTGCTGATTCTCTCGGCTGACGTCGCCGTCTGTTCTCATGGTTATCTCTCGTCACATCGACAGGGGTGACGAATATGCAGACCACCAGACCTCAGGGAACGCGGCTTGCCGTCGAGTGCCGACCCGCAACTCCATCGGGCTCGCGATTAAAGGAGCGCCCAGCTGCCCAAGCTCGGATGCGCTGGCAGGATCGCCCGCACCAGCAACTCGCCGTGGCCAGCGAAATCGCGCAGGTCTCCGAAGCGGCGCTCTACAAGGCGGAGAAGGAAGGCGTTCTTACCTTCGTTCGTCTCGCCGGCCGCACTCTGGTCGACACGTCCAGCCTCATTGCTTTCATCGGCCGTGCCGAGCCGTGGAAGCCTTCCGACCGCGGCGCCGCCGCCCGTGCCAAGCGGGCTGAAGCGGCTCGCGCCGCGCTGAGCTGAACCCATGGGTGCTTCTTACCCACGTTCGCCGAGCATTGCGGGTACTGCGCCACCCGGCTCCCGTCTTGCTCAATACGCCGGGCACTTCGAATCCGGCGGCGAGCCCGAACCTCCGTGGCAGAGCACAAGCCCCGAGATCCGCCCTGTCTTGGCGCTAAACGCCATACAAAAGGAGCCGCGTCTGTGGATGCACTCGTTCGAGTTCGTTCGAGCCTGCATCGTCGTTCCCGTGTTCGAAAAAATGGGGATGCCTAAGGGCCCAAGACCCGCCTGGTTAGAGACACTGCTCGACGACGAAGCGGAGTTGTTGCGCTTTCAGGATCCCGACGACGGCAGGGCTCATCCAGGCCGAAAGCCTGGGAGGCCGAGAGAACACGGTTGGCCCTTGAACGTCATCTGGGCTGCGTATGCCGACGAAGTGACCCGGGCCGGACCCGGCGCGCGGGATAACAGCGTTCACGAAGCTGTGGCGCGTCGGTTGGGCCCAGGAGTCAGCCGGCATCAGGTCCGTAACGCCGGCAAGGCATTCCGCAGAAGGCTCGGCAGTGCCGATCCCGAATGGCGCGATCTCATCCTACTCGCGACAAACCATTTGATCGTGGTCATGCGGGAGTTCGACCGCACCTCCCCAAGACGCCCTCGGCGCGTGTCTAAACCTGCGGCGTGAGCTTGCTGTTATTGAACACGCAGAACGCCCAGCTTCGGCTCGACCCATGAGGACGTGCTTTGCCGACACATCTCCGACCGCTGCCTTCCTGGCAGCACCATGATCTTGTGACGCTTGCTGAGGCCGCGCGGATCGCCGGGCGGTCCTACTCTTGGGCTCGAGACTGTGCGGTCGACGGTCGGCTCCAGGTCGAGCCTGCGGAAGGCACCGGTCCTATCCTCGTCACCGTGACGAGCCTGAAAGACGTCCTTAGCGCCTTGGCTGAGGCGACTGTCGCTCGGAAGCGGGCGGTCCGACGCGGCGCACATCTGCACCTCGTCATCGACAACACTCATTAACGGAGTCGGCCAGACACCTTTTGCAGAGGTGCCTGGCCGGGAGACCTTTCATGACTTTCCGGAATATAGACGAATCGCCGTCGCCAAACAACTTCGGCGAAATCTTGAGCGCACAGCTCGCCGGGGCGCTTAACAATGTGAATGGACATGCTCGTCCAATCGATGCCGGTGTTGTCGCTTCGCCGTTCACAAATGCTGTCGATCCATGGGTTGCTGCAGGTCTTGCAGAGGCCCTTTTGCCGGTCATGCCTCCAAATGCTGTCACGGCACCGCGCTTGGCAGAAAATCGCGGGAAAGTTCCGGGAAGGTACGAGGGGTCGAACCGGTGGCATGGCTATCTGGGTTGGCCGCGGCACAGAACCACGACGCAGGACGTGACCCGTTGGCGCGCCTGGCCGAATGCCGGGCTCTGCATCAGGACCGAGGTGCTGCCGGCGCTCGACATCGACGTCGAGGCGCCGGGACTGGCTGCCGTTCTCGACGGATTGGTCAGGCACCGAGTCGGCAGAGGGGTCCTCGTCCGCACGAGAGGCTCGTCCCCCCGCCGGGCCTTCCTGTTTCGTGTCGATGGATCGGTCTGGAAGCGCCGCCTTGCGTTCCGCCTGCCTAGTGACGATCGCGATCACGGTATCGACCTGTTGGGTGTCGGCCAGCAGCTCGTGATCGCCGGCAAACATCCGAGCGGAACGGACTATGGCCTCGAGGCTCCCGGGCTGGCCGGCCGGAAGTTTACCGACCTTCCCTGCCTGACACTCGCCGCACTCGATGCGCTCTGGGAAGAGATCTTGTCGGCGGTAACATCCGCTGGTGGCCAGGTCATACAGAACAAGAATGCGTCGCGCAGATCGACGTCGCAGGATCTGCCGCTCGGTCCGGCGCAAACGGTCATGCGCGAAATCGCGCGTCGACGAGACCGGTGGGTACCGGCTCTCCTCGACTGCTCTCAGGGGCAACCGGATCGAGAGTGGCGCATCAGTGGCGAGATGCTCTTCCGGGAGGGTCTCCAGGAAGACTTGGTCATCTACCCGGACGGCTTCTACGATTTCGGCACCGAGCGAGCGCACGACCCGATCACACTCGTCTGCGAGTTCGGGGCTGTCGAAGCCGACGGAAGCATCTCGTTCGGTGGCAGCCCTGAGTACGGAGACAGCTGCGATCAACCCTATGCCGTCATCGGCGAGCTCGACACGTCCGTTCGTCGACCGACCGAAGGCGAAGCACTCGCGTGGCTGATGAACAGGCTGGGCGGACCGCCACTTGAACGCGATTGCACGCGAGCCTCGGCGCTACCTATGCTCGCGACAGCGGTTGGTCAGGACTGGCAGCGACTTCACCAGGGGGCGGAGCGCCACTTCGATCCTGTAGCCGCTGCTAAGGCAACAACTCTCGAGGCCCCGTCCGCCCTTGGTACGGCGAGGTTGCCGCGCGGTCTGCTGACAGTCACCGGTCCGCTAGACCCGACAACCATACCTACTCGCCGGTGGGTAGTAGAGCCGCGGCTGCCCCTGGGAGACGCCGCACAATGCATTGGTGAGCCCGGCGTTTCGAAGTCCACCCTTGCATTTCGTGATGCCCTAGCCGTCGCAACGGGAGACGAAAGCATTCTTCGGGGCGAACCGGCCGTCGGGCACGAGCGCCTTCACCTAACCGGACCGGTGATCATCTACAACGCTGAAGATCGGCAAGAAGAGATGCAGCGGCGCCTGGCCGCCGCCATGAAGCACTATGGCATAACTGCGTTGAAGCACCCCATCCACCTGTGGTCGGGTCTCGATGAGCCGCTGTATTACATGGAACGGACGGGAACAAACGCGGCGCCAAAACGCGCTTCCGGCGCGGACGTTTTGTGCGCTCTGATCAATAAGACTGGCGCTGTCTTCGTGGTTCTCGATCCGATGGTCAGCCTCGGACGTGGTCTCGTCGAGAACAGCACCGACGACGGCAACGCCATGTCGCAGGAGATCACCAGCGACGCCAACCGGCTCAACGTCTCGATCATGGTGATCCACCATACGTCCAAGACGACGCGAAATGCGGCGGGCGATATGGGCGCAGGCCGGGGTGCCTTTTCCGTGGCCGGCAAGATGCGAAGCATTTTTACGCTGACGAATGTCGACCCTGCGGAAGCGGCCAAGTGGGGGTACGAAGAGCCGAACGGTCTCGTAAGCCTCGACTACGCGAAGACCAGCCACGGAGTGAAGCCGTCGGTACCGACACTTCTCAGACGTATGTCAGTTCAGGTTGGAAACGGGGACACCAGCGCAGTCGGATCGGCCGGAGAGCTTTTCGACGGTACGCCTGCCCAGATGCTTCGAAGGTCGGGCGACACGGCTCCTGTCCTTCAGGTCGTCGGCTTGGGCGGAGATCGTCGGGCTGGTGCTCGGGCGCCCTCTGTTGATGCTCGAGCAAAGCGGGTTGCTGTCGCCGAGGCTTGCGTACGAGCACTCCGTGGAAAGAGCGACGCGCTGCTATCCGGTATTTGGGCGGATGTTTCTGCCGAACTGGCGGAGGCAGGGGTGACTACGTCCCGAACCCGCCAGCACGTCACGGAACTCGTGAAAGGCTCTCTTGGATCGCAAGGGGTGCAGGTTCGCGAGGACGGACAAAATGTCGTTGTTCGCGTTTTCCAGGACGGCGTCGGCCCTAAAGCGCCGTGGCGTATGTCAGTTTCAGAGACAAAAACGCTCGGCAATGAAGGTGATCAAGGTCATGCAGATCCTGGCATATTTGCATGACCTTGATCGTTGAAATCATTGAGAAATTAGCGCTGCGCAGTTCGATCAAGGTCATACAGATCGTAAACCAAATCTGCATGGGCAAAAAGCTCAATGATTTCAACGATCAAGGTCATGCAGATTTTCCTCTCCTACGGAGAGAGGGAGACGCTTTGATGCGTCCTCCCTCCGTAGGCGTAGTGGGCGCGGCTAAGCCCCCACTGGGCCATACCTTACGCTACCGATTGAAGGACTAGCCCCCGATGGTCTCACGTTACGGAGGAGTTCGCGGAGGAACGCCCGCACAACGCCGATGGTGGGCGTCGGATAGATTCCGGGAGGTTGTTCTACGGCAGGCCAGATTGAACCTGTCCCGGTTCGCCGAAGGCCCAAGGTGCGGTGCCAAGTGCAGGACCAGCGGTGAGCCCTGCCGCAATCACGCAATGGCGAACGGCCGGTGCCGCTTACACGGCGGCAAGACGCCGAAGAAGGACGGCTGGCATCAACCTCAATGGCCTGAGCGGAACAGCGCTGACGCAATGGGCAAGGTTCATCGCAAGCTCAAGGACCGCGAGCGCCAGGCCCGCAAGCGAGCCACACGCCTGGCTGAGATGACGCCCGAACGGCGGAAGGCCCACGAGGATTGGCATCGAGCACGTAAACCAGGACCGGCCGCGCAGCGGGCACGAGCGCGTGCGGATCGCAAGCAAGCTGCCGCCGTTCGCAAATTCGTCCTCGAGACAGAGGCGCGGGAAGCAGCTGAGCGGGAGGTTGCCCAAACTGCGCGTGAGCAAACCTGCGGAGGTGATGCTGAACGCCGCGCATCCAGACACCTGTCCGATATGTCACCGCCGCTTGGAGATATCTTCGCATGACCAAGAAATCAGCGGATGGGACGCGGCGCGAACTCATCGAGAGGATTCGCACCGAGGGCGTCGAGGCCGCCTATGGTGCCGCTCTCGATGTATGTCGCGATAAGAAGGCGCCGGCACCGGCCCGCGCTACGGCTGCGACGACCATCTTCCGCGTGGCCGGTTATATGAGCGCGGCGGCGGAGGAGCCCGACAAGCCCCCGCACGAGATGACCGCCGCGGAGCTTCAGGCATTCATCAGGGCCGGCGAAGCCCGGATCGCAGATCTACAGGCTGTGACCGAGGAACAGGTCGACGAGGCAGGCCCGCAGACGGGCATCTACGCCTAGGCGGCTGTGATCGCCGAAATTATTATTATTGATCGGCCACCGGAGACAAAGCCGACGAACCGTACGGCGCGCGTCAATTCAATCAAGCGCTTACAGTAATCGTCCGTTTTGTCCGCCATTGTTTTTATACAAAACGGACGATTACTGTGGTTGCCAAGTAAATAATCATGAGGTACGCCTGTTTTGCGGCGGTCAGCCGCAATCGAGACGGAGCAGACAAGCCATGCAGATCTCGTCAAATCATAACAGCACCGTAATGCTGTCGCGCATGCCTATCGTCCGAGATATGGGCATGCCATCTTGTCAAATTACTGGAGAAGATTATCTTCTAGCAGAAGATGATGCGCCGGATGAGCTGACTTTAGAAGTTGTCTTCGACAAAGATATGACACTGCAATTTGTTCATGAAATGCTCTCTCCACGTATTCGAACGCTGCAAAACGCGTTCCCTCGCTTCGAGGCCGACGAAGATGAGGAGGGCTCGGGCTGGTTCCACACGGAGGTGGTAGGCAGTTCCGCCTATATCCGCGCCCTAGCTGAAGTAGCGAAACGGCTTGGCGCCCCTTGCAGAGCCAGCTGATCCACATCCCTCGCAACTGTCCGAAGGCGCGCTTTCACCGGCGCGCCTTTCGCATGTCAGGCTGCCCGCTTAGCAACCTTTGCGATTGTGGCCCGGCTGCATCCGATCGCGTTCTGCACCTGGGACCACGACATACCCTTGTCGAGCATGGTCGCGATGCTCTGGTTGCGCTGAGCGTCCTCAGGACGGCCTTTGTAGCGGCCCTCGGCCTTGGCCTTCGCCTGGCCCTCGGCTTGCCGTCTGCGCCGATCCTCGTAGTCCTTGCGCGCAACGGCAGCGAGCACGTCCAGCATCATTCCGTTGACGGCCTCGAACAGGCGGAGGGTGAAGGCGTCTGTCTTGGTCGTTGCCATCATCCACGACGTGGGTAGGTCCAGCGCCACGACGCGTACGCGACGGATGCTGAGCTCGGCCTTCAGCTTGTCCCAGTCGTCAGCCGTGAGACGGGACAGGCGGTCGACTTGCTCCACCAGCAGGATGTCACCGGGATGGGCATCCTTAAGGAGCCGGAACAGCTCGGGTCGGCTTAGCTTCGACCCGCTCTCGTTCTCGACGTACCAGCTCGCAACGTGCAGACCGTGCTCCGTCGCAAAGGCTTCGACGGCATCGCGAGCTCGGTTCGCATCCTGATCTGAGGTGCTGGCACGGAGATAGGCCCGAACGAACATCGTGAACCGCCATCGGTCTGCTTTGGATGGTTTATATTAGGGCGGTTCAGTTTGAATGGTCAAGCTTGTTTTCTGAACCCTCCGTGCGGCTGGTCCAGGAAGAGCATACCCAAACAGGACCGGCTCAATCGGCTGCTTTGGGTGAAGAGCGGTCTTTAATCCTTTACCCGAAAGCGGACATGCTGCTTCCGACCTAATCTTGCCATAGGAGCGTGACCGTCCGGTCCGTGTGTTCGCGCGTAGGCATGTCGCATTGGTCGAGGATCCTCATGCACCCTTTGACAGCAGTTGCTGCAGTTGCTGCACAGAGAACCGCTCGCCCGTCTTTCAGCCTCCGAGGATGAAGTTGCTCGCGGTTAGGCTCGGAGAGCCGCCTGCTTGCAACTGGAAGTCGGCCACGCTGTCGCCGTTCAGGTCGGCGCCGACGATCAGTGAGCCGCCTTGCGCGCCGGTGCCCTTCTGGTAGCGCAACTGCCCGGCCTGACCCGTGAAGGCGCCTGTGCCGATGAAGCTGAAGCCCTGGGTACCGGGTGCGTTCGTGTTCGCGTCGATCGCCGACAGATCGATGAGATCGCCATCCCCCGTGAGGAACTCGATGGCATCGAGAGCCCCGGCCGGACCAAAGTCGGCTACGCTCTGAAACACGTAGCGATCGGCACCAGCCCCGCCATAGATGGTGTCGGTGCCGGGGCCACCGGTCAGTAGGTCGTTGCCGGCTCCGCCTGAGACGTAGTCGTTGCCGGCCGCGCCATTGATGGTGTCGTTGCCGCCATTGCCGCGCAGCGTGTCATTGCCGGCGCCACCGACGATCACGTTGTCGGCCTCGGTGCCGTTGATGGTCAGCGGTGTCGTCGTGCCTGGCGTGGTGTTGTTGATGTTCGTGATCGTCACGCTGGCAGCGTCGTTGCCGGCCAGATCCTGGATGGCGCGGGGGTCGTTGCCGACAGACGGGTCGGTGTAGGTCAGGCTGACGGCTTGCCCGGCCGGCACCGCCGAGGCGAGCGTGAGCGTCACCGTCCGGTTCGCGCTGTTGACGATCACACCGCTCACACCGACCGCGTTGCCGCCGGCGGTGACGGCGAAGGCACTCGGCAGCGGTGTGTTGCTGGCGTCCAGCGCCTCGCCGTAGGTCAGCACCAGGCTCGTGCCGTTCACGCTTGCCGTCTGGTACACCGGCGGTGTCGTGTCGCCGGCTGGCGGGGTCGTATTGGGCACGCTCATCGCCCCCAAGCTGGCTGCATCGTTGCCGGCGAGATCCTGGATCGCGAGGATGTCGTTGCCGGCGGTCGGATCGGTATAGGCCACCGTCACCGACTGGCTGGCCGTCACGGCGGACGCCAACGTCAGGCTGACCGTGTGGGCGGCGCTGTTCACACTGGCGCTGCTGACAGCGACGAGATTGCCGCCGACCCTGACCGCGAAGGCGCCCGGTGCAGGCGGGTTCGCGCTGTCGAGGGCCTCGTTGTAGGTCAGAACCAAGGTAGCGCC
This sequence comes from Methylobacterium sp. WL9, assembly GCF_008040035.1. NCBI lineage: Bacteria > Pseudomonadati > Pseudomonadota > Alphaproteobacteria > Hyphomicrobiales > Methylobacteriaceae > Methylobacterium > Methylobacterium sp. WL9. The sequence continues at coordinate 651 of NZ_VRVE01000006.1, read as the reverse complement.
GTTCACGTTCGCCGACTGGTACACGGGCGGTGTGGTGTCGCTCGGCGCAGTGACGGTGTTGACGCTGAAGCTGAGGGTGCCCGCCCCGCCGGTGTTGCCAGCCACGTCGGTGTAGCTGCCTGCCGCGACCGCGACGCTGCCCTGGCCGGTGACGTTCGACGTTGGCGTGAACACGGCCGTGTAGATCGAGGTGTTGACCGACGTGAAGGCGCTCAACTGACCGTTGATTGGCGTGATGTCGTTTTGGCTGAAGCCCGCCACCGGCTCGCTGAAGCTGAAGGTCAGGGTCGCAGTTTCGCCAGCGGTGAGCTGCGCATCGTTCGTGGTGATGCTCAGCGTCGGCGGTGTGGTGTCGCTGCCGCCACCGCCCCCTCCGAGGATGAAGTTGCTCGCGCTCAGGATTGAAGAGCCGCCGGCGAGGAACTGGAAGTCGGCCAGGCTGTCGCCGTTCAGGTCGGCGCTGATGACCAGCGTGCCGTTCTGCGCCCCCGTACCCTTCTGGTAGCGCAACTGCCCAGCCTGACCCGTGAAGGCGCCTGTGCCGATGAAGCTGAAGCCCTGGGTACCGGGTGCGTTCGTGTTCGCGTCGATCGCCGACAGATCGATGAGATCGCCATCCCCCGTGAGGAACTCGATGGCATCGAGAGCCCC
>NZ_VRVE01000069.1:0-23376 GCF_008040035.1 Methylobacterium sp. WL9 | reverse complement strand
CGCGCCGCCCGACTCCGCCAGAACCTTCGTGATCGCCGCCGTCAGAGACGTCTTGCCGTGGTCCACGTGGCCGATCGTGCCGATGTTGCAATGCGGCTTGTTGCGGTTGAACTTTTCCTTGCCCATCGGTCCAATCAATCCTGAGCGGGGGCGCCTGGAACAACACCGGGCGCAAGGCGCGGTCCGCTTAAAGGCTCGGCCGGTTTCGATCAAGTCCGGGCAGCGGACATGCGTACCACTGCCTTGACAGTCGGAGTGCGTGCGCGCCTTGCTCCGCCGTTCGGAAAGCCAACCTCGTCACGCTCGAGGCGGGCCTTTTCGTTTTGGCGCATGCGGCCACGAGCTTGAGGCCGCGCAGCGGAGTATGCGAGATGGGTTACAAGGTTGCCGTCGTCGGAGCCACGGGCAATGTTGGCCGCGAGATGCTCGACATCCTGGCCGAGCGCGCCTTCCCGGCCGACGAGGTCGTGGCGTTGGCCTCGCGCCGCAGCGTGGGCCAGGAGGTCTCGTTCGGCGACAAGATCCTCAAGGTCAAAGCGCTGGACACTCACGACTTCTCCGATACCGACATCTGCCTGATGTCGGCAGGCGGCGAGATCTCGAAGGAGTGGAGCCCCCGCATCGGCGAGCAGGGCTGCGTCGTCATCGATAACTCGTCGGCGTTCCGCTACGATTCGGACGTGCCGCTGATCGTGCCCGAGGTGAATGCCGACGCGATCGTCGGATTCACCAAGCGCAACATCATCGCCAACCCGAACTGCTCGACCGCGCAGCTCGTCGTCGCGCTGAAGCCGCTGCACGATGCGGCTACCGTGAAGCGCGTGGTGGTCTCGACCTACCAGTCGGTCTCCGGCGCCGGCAAGGAGGCCATGGACGAGCTGTTCCAGCAGACCCGCTCGGTCTTCACGGCCGGCCAGATGACCATGGCCAAGTTTCCCAAGCGCATCGCCTTCAACGTCATCCCGCACATCGATGTGTTCATGGAGGACGGCTACACGAAGGAAGAGTGGAAGATGATGGCCGAGACGAAGAAGATGCTCGACCCGAAGATCAAGCTCACGGCCACCGCCGTGCGCGTTCCGGTCTTCATCGGCCATGCCGAATCCGTGAACGTCGAGTTCGAGCGGCCGCTCTCCGTCGAGCAGGCCACCGAGATCCTGCGTGCGGCCCCGGGCGTGCTCGTCGTCGATAAGCGCGAGGCCGGCGGCTACATGACTCCGCACGAAGCGGCCGGCGAGGACGCGACCTACGTCTCGCGCATCCGCGAGGACGCCACCGTCGAGAACGGCCTCGCCTTCTGGTGCGTCTCGGACAACCTGCGCAAGGGCGCGGCGCTGAACACGGTTCAGATCGCTGAGGTCCTGATCAACCGCAAGCTGCTCAACCGGCAGAAGCAGGCGGCCTGATCGGGCGTCCGACGGCCGGCGCCAGACATCAAAAAAGGGCGGCGATCCGATGGGTTTGGATCGCCGCCCTTTTTGCGCGGGCCGATGTTCCGGCGCTTACTGGATCGTGGGCGCCACCAGCGGCAGGACGGGGTCGTCCTTCAGGCGGAGGCGGGCGTCGAGCATCGGATATTCGCCGCCGTGCTCTTCGTCCACGTCCTGCGATTCCTGGGCGATCATTGCCGCGATCGTCTGATATTGGCTGATGCGCTGGTCGATCATGCCGTCGAGCCGTTCGTGGACCTCGGCGACAGTGAGGCTGCGACGCTTGCCCCCATCCTTCTGCGTGAAGATGCTGCGATTGGCGCGCGCGGCGCGGCCGAAGACCTTCTGTGCGCTGCGGTCCGGGTCGTCGGCGCTGAGGGACAGGAACTTGCCGGCGCTCGCGGTGCCGAGAAAGTGGGCGATGTAGAGCTCGGTCGTCTTGAGTTCGCGGCCGATGCGGCTCTCGATCCGGGCGCGATCACGTTTGATCAGCTCACCCGCCATCAAGCCGGAAACGAACGGGTCGTTGCGAAGCTCCAGAACGCGTTTGCGCATGGCCTCGTCGGTGATGCCGATGGCGCCGCCGCGACCCTTCACCGCAGCGGCCTCGGCCGTCAGGCCGTGCCGAGCTCCGTAGTCGCGGATCATCTCGAGCCAGGTTGCGGTGACGAACTGAAAAAGGCCCTGCGCCGAAGAAGCCGATGACTTCACGTCGGTGTCGAAGCTCGATTCCTTGTCGGCGAGCGCCATCATGTAAACCGGGTCGACGCCCGTCACCTCGGAGGCGCGCAGTATGGTCGCAACGAGCGGACGCGATACACTCATGTCGCCGAAGCGCAGCATATCGGCATCGCTCTTCGGCTCGGGCGGGCGCGCCGGGTCATGGTCCGTCACCGCCTGGGTCACGATCCCCTGAGCGCCGAGGTTCGTTCGGCCCCACTCCAACGGGTGGTCTTCGCGAGGCTGCAGTGTGGCAATCACGCCGCCGAGGTCGTGTGCCAGGGCTGTCAGCGGGACGGTACTCAGCGCGAGACTGGCGATCAGGCCTGCCAGAATGTTGCGCTTCAGACTGTTCAGAGGTGCAAAACACTGAATCGTGAGCGGCTTAGCCGCCTTCGCGTTGTTGACATCATTCGACCCGGTAGGCACGAGTCGGCTCACGTCGTCGGCGCAGAGCGCCGGCTCCGGGAAAACCCCCATCAAACTTCCTTTTTTCGTGCCGCGGCGTTCTCGGACGCGGCTTCGATCAAGTGCCCGGGGTGTCGCCGTCAGGTGTGACGACAATGGGACCGGCCCATGATCCCAACGTGGCGGCGTTAATGCCGCGTTAAGGCCCTGTGTTTACTATTCGTTAACGAGTGGTGCGGCGGTCCGTCAGCTTCCATTCATTTGAAACATGGCACATCCGCCTTGGAACGGACCCTCCGCGACCCAGTTGATACGGGCCGAGACAGGGCTACCGCGCGACGGCATTCGAGTGCCGCGTTCTTCAAACAGACAGAAAGTACTTCCCCGATGAGCATGCAGACCGGTCGCCGCGTCGGCGTCGCGTTCGTTGGCATGGGCGGCGCCGTTGCCACCACCGCCATCGCCGGCATCGAGATGATCAAGACAGGATCGAACCGGCTCGACGGTCTGCCTCTTGCCGGCGTCTCCGTTCAGGGGATGACCGACTACAAGGACCTCGTCTTCGGCGGCTGGGACCTGAACAGCGACGACCTCGCCTCGGCCGCGACCGGTCATGGCGTGCTCACCAAGCAGGACATCGAGAACGGGGCCCAGGTGCTCAAGGGCATCACGCCCTGGCCGGCCGTTGGCAGCGCCAAGTTCTGCAAGAACATCGAGGGCGGCAACCGCATCGTCGCCAAGGATCATCGTGAGACGGTCTCGATTATCGCCAACGACCTCAAGCGCTTCCGGCAGGAGAGCAACCTCGACGAGGTCGTCGTGATCAATCTCGCCTCGACGGAGCGCTGGCCCGACCTGACCGCGGCCGTACTGAATTCGACGGAAGCCTTCGAGAAGGGCCTCGACACCGACGACGAGTCGATTTCCCCGGCGATGCTCTACGCCTACGCGGCGATCAAGAGCGGCGTGCCCTACGGCAACTTCACGCCGAGCGTCGCTGCCGACATTCCGGCGTTGCTGAACCTCGCCAAGGAGATGGGCGTGCCCGTCGCCGGCAAGGACGGCAAGACCGGTCAGACCATGATGAAGACCGTGCTGGCGCCAGCCTTCAAGGCCCGGGCGCTCCATGTCGACGGCTGGTTCTCGACGAACATCCTCGGCAACCGTGACGGTCTCGCCCTGAACGATCCGTCGTCCTTGCAGTCGAAGATCAACACCAAGGGCACGGTGCTCGACTCGATCCTCGGCTACCCCGTCGAGGACCATCTCGTGCATATCCACTATTACCGCCCGCGTGGCGACGACAAGGAAGCCTGGGACAACATCGACGTTACCGGCTTCATGGGCCAGCGCATGCAGATCAAGGTCAACTTCCTCTGCAAGGACTCGATTCTCGCTGCCCCCCTCGTCATCGAGATCGCCCGCGTCCTCGACCTCGCCAAGCAGCGCGGCGACGGCGGCGCGCAGGAGCAGCTCTCGAGCTTCTTCAAGGCGCCCATGGTCAAGAACGGCGCCGGCCCCGAGCACGATTTCGGCAAGCAGCAGAAGATGCTGCTCGATTGGCTCGGCGCGAACTGATGTCGCCCCTGGGCACGGCAGCCGCCGCGCCCCTCCCCTTGCGCGAGCTTCTCGTCGAACTCGGCGATCTCAAGCGCGTCCGCTCAGCCGGACGCGCCGGGTCGATCGCCGAGCGACTGTTTGCGCAGGGTTGGGGAGCGCTCACCGGTGGGGCCTCGCCGGAGACGGTGGCGCTTCAGGTGACCGCCAGCGCGCTGGCTGCCACGCGGCTATGCGACATCGACGGTGCATTTCTCGCGGCTGCCGGACTCGACGACGCACAGGGCTCGGCCATTCTCGTTGCCGGCTTCGATGCCGTCACCGAGCAGGTCGATCCCGCCCTGCGCGATCGTCTCCGCGCCTGTCTGCGCCCTTCGCAGGAGGCTCTCCCGGCCGGCCCCCTGCCCGACTTCGTCACCGCACAGGCCCAGCAGCCGCGGGCCGGCGTGACCTGCCCCGGCAAGCCGCGCATCCTGCTCGAACCGCCGGAGAATCACGCAGAGCACTGCCTGATCGTGGCGGTTTACGGTGTCGTGCTGAGTCCGTTCTACCGAGCCGATCCCACCGTGGTCTTCCTCGCCGCCATGGCCCATCACTTCCACAACGCGTTGATGCCGGACGCCGGCTTCACCGGCGAGATGCTGCTCGGCGACCATCTTTGGCCAATCGTGGAACGCTGCTCGGAACGTGCTTTGAACGAACTGGAACCGTCCCTGCGCGAGACCGTACGCAGTGCCCGCTCGGTCCTGCCGGACGATGCGACTGCGGAGGGCCGTGCCTTCCACGCCGCCGATTCCATCGATCGCGTTCTACAGATCGCGCAGCATCTGCGCGCCGCCTCGCTGACCATGGATACGGTGCTCGGAGACATGGAGCTGGTCCATGCCGGTCCGGTGAAGGATTTTCAGGATCGGGTGCTCCGCGACATGCGCATCCCGTGAAAACCGGCATCCCCCGCCCTATTCTCGGGCCATGATCCCCTTCGACCTCCTCTCGCCCGATACCGGCAATTCGCTGGAGCTCGACGGCGCGCATGTCCTGCGCGACGTGGCGACCGGTGCCCGCTGGCCCGTGCTCGACGGCATCCCCTATCTGCGCACCAACCGCGCCGAGTTGATCGCCGCGACCCTGGCCCTGATCGATGCCGGCGACATGGACGCCGCGCTTGCGGGCTTGCTCGCGGATCAGGATGATTGGTGGAACGGCCCTCCGGCCGACCCGGCGTCCCTCCAAGCGCTCGTAGCCAACCGTAGGACTGCGACGCTCCGCGAGGCCGTCGATGGTCTTGGTTGGGGCCGGGTCGGTGATTACTTCGTCAATCGCTGGAGCGACCCGACCTATCTCGCCGGGCTGACGCTGCTCGAAGCGCATTGGAACGAGCCGGCCTGTGCCTTCGAGCTCGCCTGCGGCATCGGCCATTACCTGCGGGAGATGCAGGCACGCGGCGTGAAGGTCGCCGGCGCCGATGTGGTCTTCGCCAAGCTCTGGGTCGCCCGCAACTGGGTGGTCGACAAGGGTGCGCAGCTTGTCTGCTTCGACGCCTCCTCGCCGCATTGGCCGATCGCCGACGCGCCGGTGGACCTCGTGCTCTGCAACGACGCCTTCTATTTCCTCGACGACAAGCCGGGAATCCTCGCCTGCCTGCGCAAGACGGCCGGTGAAGACGGTTGGCTCGCGGTCAGCCACATCCACAACAGCGGCTGCCCCGGCTTCTCCGCCGGCAAGGCGGTCTCGGCCGCCGACATCGAGGAGCTGTTTCCCGACGGTCTCGTCTATGACGATGCCGAGCTGACCCGGGCGCTCGTCGAGGCGCGTGCGCCGACCCCGCGCGACCCGCACGAATTGCAGGCCTGTGAAGCCTTCTCGCTCGTCGCCGGTCCGGGTATGCGACCCGCCCCGCGTTCGGTGGTCGACGGCATCACGCTACCGGTCGCCGGCACGGCGCTGCGGCTCAACCCGCTTTACAAGGTCGATCTCAGCGGCGCCTACGTGATCCGCTGGCCATCCGAGCGCTACGCCGCGGAATATGCCGGACGCGTGACCTATCCACTCCACTCCGACGGACCCAAGACCCTCGACTGGGAAGGTGGCTCGCAGACGGCCGTCGCCGAACGGGTCCGCCGCCGCGAATACGTCGATCTGCCGGAGCGCTGGTGATGACCGGCACCGATGCGATTGGCTGGGGCATCGTCGGTTACGGCTGGGTCGCCCGCGACTACATGGCGCCGGGCATCCGCGCCGCAGGCCACCGGCTCGTGGCCGTGGCCGATCCGGGCGCGACCTCGCGCGCTGCGGCTGAGGTAGAGGGTGCGCGGGCGCATGCCGACATCGCCGGCCTGATCGCCGACTCCCAGGTCGAGGCAGTTTACGTCGCGACGCCGAACCATCTGCACCGCGACGCCGTCGAAGCGCTGGCGGCGAGCGGCAAGGCCATCCTTTGCGAGAAGCCGATGGCGGCCTCGCTCGGCGATGCGGAGGCCATGGCGGCTGCCGTGGCCCGGTCCGGCACCTTCTACGGTACGGCCTTCGACCAGCGCCATCACCCCGCCCACCGCGCCATGCGCGACGCGATCCGCGACGGCCGGCTCGGCACGGTGACGACCGTTCGCATCGTCTATGCCTGTTGGCTCGACCGGGCCTGGGCGTCGTTTCAAGGACAGGACAACTGGCGCATCGATCCGGCCAAGGCGGGCGGCGGCGCGTTGATCGACCTCGCCCCGCACGGGCTCGACCTCTGCGATTTCCTGCTTGGGGAATCGATCCAGGACATCGCCGCGCTGACCCAGGCCCGCGCCCAGGATTATGCCGTCGACGACGGCGCAATCCTGATCGGCCGCACGGGATCGGGCGTGCTGACCAACCTCCACGTCGCCTACAATTGCCCGGACGTGCTGCCCCGCCGCCGCTTGGAAGTGGTCGGCACCCGAGGCATGCTGACCGCGGTCGACACCATGGGCCAGACACCGGGTGGCCGGCTGACGTTCACCGACGGTACAACCGGCGTGGCCGAAGACATCGCCTTCGATGCGGACGCGTCGCCCTTCCTGGAGCAGGTTCGCGCCTTCGGCTCGGCTCTGCGCCGGCCGGACGAGCGGACGGCTTATTCGGCTGAGCGCGACCTGCACACCATGCGTCTCTTGGCGCGGGCCTATGGCGAGGCCGGGCGCGAGCCGGGCCGGCCGCGGGCCGCACCGGCGGCGTGAGACGACGGAGTGGACTCTCCTCCCCCTCGTGGGAAGGAGGTGGAGGTGGGGGTGGTTCCGCCGGGCTCCGACGCAGGCAAGCGGCACCACCCCCACCCTCGATCCCTCCCCACAAGGGGGAGGGAAGGCAGCTTGGCCGGGATCCGATGACCACGACCGAAATCGACCAGGACGACCGCGCCCGCCACGACAGCCTGAAGGCGCCGCGGCGCTATCGATACGGCGCCCCGCGCCGGATCGAGGGCCTGCCCGAGCGCCTGCCCGATGCCGTGACGGCCTATCTCGACATCCTGCCCGAGGGCCGGGTCGTCGGCTTCAACCTCGCGCCGCTCGACCGCACCGGCATCCCGGTCTGGTTCGTTGCCTTGTTTCTCGACGATCCGTTCTTCGTCGGCGCGATGCCGTCGGGCATCGGCTACGGCGCGACCGACGACGAGGCGCTGATCGGCGCCGTTGCCGAGATCGCCGAGAACCTGATGCCGTCGCTGGCGGTGATGCCGCGCGAAAAGCAGGTCGGCTGTTCCTACGATGATCTCGTCCGCGTCTTCGGCGCAAGCAGCGTCGCCGACCCGCTGACGCTCTGCCTGCCGGCCGGCTCGCATGTCGGTCGCGGGACCAAGCTCGACTGGACGACGGTGGTTCGCGCCCGCACCGGTGAAAATGTCTGGATGCCGCTCGACATCGCGGCCACCGACTATTTCGAGCTGAGCGCGGGCTACAAGCCCTTCACCAATCTCATCACCAACGGCCTCGGCGCCGGTCCGGACACGTCCTTCGCGCTGGGCCACGGCCTGCTCGAACTGCTCCAGCGCGACGGCAACGGCCTGCTCTTTCGGGCGCTCGACCAGGGCGTGATGATCGATCTCGCCGGCATCGGCCCCGAGACGCAGGCCATGCTCGATCGGCTCAAGGGCCTCGGCATCCGCGCGCTGCCGAAATTCGCCACGGACCAGTTCGGCCTGACCAACATCTACGTGGTCGGCTACGACGAGAACGGGGCCGACGCCCCCTGCCCGATCGCGCTCTCGGCGGCCGGCGAGGCATGCGATCCGGACCGCGAGCGGGCGCTTCGCAAGGCGCTGCTGGAATTCCAGGCCGCCCGCGTGCGCAAGACGTTCGGCCACGGCCCCCTGGCACTCGCCGACACCGTTGCGCCTCCCGGCTATGTCGAGTCCTTCATCCAGAAAGCGCTACCGAGTCTCGACCTCGAGGAGAGCCGCGCCCTGCAGGCCATGCTCGCCTGGATCGACCTCTCGGGCGAGGAACTGAAGGGCGTGTTTTCCGAGACGGTGTTTTCGGAGCGTTCGAAGAAGCCGTTCCTGGATCTCCCGACCACGCCCGCCGCCGACGGGCATGCACGCGGCAAGATCGCGAAGGACCGGCTCGATGCGGCCGGCTTCGACATCCTCTACGTCGATTGCGCCCCGCCCGAGAGCGGCATCGGTATCGTCAAGGCGATCGTGCCGGGCCTCGAAGTCGAGACCATGAGCTACTACCGCATCGGCGAGCGCAACACGCGCAAGCTCATCGAACGCGAGCATCCGCTGATCAAGTTCGGCCGGGAGACCGACACGCTGCTGCCGGTGCGCCTGACGCCCGAGGCGGTCGAGCGCTTCGGTGGCCAGCCGCTCTTCGACACCGCGCTGGCGGAGGAAGTCGTCGGCTCGCATTATCCGCTCTACCGCGAGCCCGAATCCCACCACGCCCCCTTCCGCTACGAGCGGCAGGGCCGGCGGGCCGAGAGGAAGCGCCCATGAGCCTCCGCTTCGCCTACAACACGAACGGCACCGCCCATCACCGCCTCGAAGACGCGATCCGGTTGATCAAGGATGCCGGCTATGACGGCGTCGCGCTGACGCTCGACATCCATCATCTCGATCCCTTTGCCGAGAACTGGATCGTCGAGGCCGACCACATCGCGACGCTGCTGCAGCGGCTCGAACTCGGCTCGGTGATCGAGACCGGCGCCCGCTTCCTGCTCGACCCGAGCGCCAAGCACGAGCCCACCCTCGTGACGGCCGACGCCTCGGGCCGTGCCCGACGGATCGGATTCTTGAAGCGGGCCGTCGACATCGCGCACGTGCTGAAGTCGGAAGCGGTGTCGTTCTGGGCGGGCGTGCCGAAGGAGGGTGTCGACCGAGCCGCAGCGCATGGCTGGCTGATCGAGGGGCTCACCGAGGTCGCCGCCTATGCCGAGGAGAAGGGCGTGGTTGCGGCGCTGGAACCCGAGCCCGGCATGCTGATCGAGACGCTAGACGATTTTTCCGGGCTCGACCTGCCGAACCTCAGGCTCGCGCTCGATACCGGACACTGCCTCGTCACCGAGGAGCGCGATCCGGCCGCGGCCGTGCGGGAATTCGCGGAGCGCCTCGGCACCGTCGCCATCGAGGACATGAAGCGGCGCGAGCACATCCACCTGCCCTTCGGCGAGGGCGACATGGACGTGCCGTCGGTGCTGGACGCCCTCGAAGCGATCGACTTCCAGAAACTCGTCTGCGTCGAGCTCTCCCGCGAGAGCCACCGCGCCGACGTGATGGTGCCGCGCTCGCTCGAATACCTGCGCACCTGCCGCCGTCCGGGGCCGGGCCTGCCGGCAGCGGACGAGAGTGCGCACGAGGCGCTGGCGCCACAAATCTCCACGGGCGTGGTGGCGGCATCATGAGGATCTGTTTCGTCAGCCGCCGGTACTTCCCGGCGATCTCCGGCATGAGCGTTTACGCGCAGAACCTGCTGCGCGAACTCGTCGGCGCCGGCCACGATGTCACGATGATCTCGCAATATCGTGGCGACGAATTCGGCACCCGCGTCTATGGCGGCGGTCCGCCGCCCGCCGTGCCGGGCGTCCACGTGATCGGCCTCGAACAGCTCGGCGAGCAGGAGAGCGGCGACTTCGAGCGGGACATCGCGACGATGGTCGAGACCATCTGCGCCGAGCACGCCAAGAAGCCCTTCGATATCCTGCACGCGCAATACGGCTACCCCACCGGCTGGGCCGTGCTTCTGGCTTCCAAAAAGCTCGGCGTGCCGAACGTGGTCTCGATCCAGGGCGGCGACGGCCACTGGGTCGGCTCCTGCTGCGAGACTCATCGCGTTGCCATGTGCGAAGTGCTGGCTCACGCCAACGCCCTGCTGATCGGCGGAAAATCCTTCGTGAAGGAGGTCTGCGACCGGCTCGGCTCGGATCCCGCGCGCTTCACCATCGTACCCGGCGCGGTCGACACCGCCCGCTTCACGCCGGGCAAGCCCGTCGAGGGCGAGGACCCGGTGCGGCTGTTCTATCACGGCCGCGTCGACCGCCGGAAAGGCGTGCTCGACATGCTCGATGCGCTCGAACGCGTCTGGGAGGCCGGCCTGCCGTTCGAGGCGACGATCTCCGGCATCGGGCCCGACGTGGACGCCGCCCGAGCACGCGCGGAGGAAATCGGTTTCACGCCGGCTCACGTCGCCTTCACCGGCTACGCCGATTACGAGACCGTGCCGGACCTCTATCGCAAGGCCGACGTCTTTGTGTCGCCGACCTACGCCGAGGGGTTTTCGAACACGATCCTGGAAGCGATGGCGGCTGGGCTTGCGGTGGTTTCCACCCATTCCGTCGGCGTCTCGGACTGCCTCCGCGATGACGAGAACGGCCTCATGGTGATGCCCGGCGACGTGCCGGCCTTGGCGAAGGCCCTCGGCCGCGTCATCGAAGACGCGGAGCTTCGCGCGCGGCTTGCCCAAGCTGGACTGGAGGAATGCCGCCGGGTCTATTCCTGGACGGCAGTCGGACGGCAGATCATGGACGTCTACGCGAAGGTCGTCCGCGAACGGCCGCATGCGGATTTTTCGGACGCACTTCCGCATGATCCGGATTGCCGCTTCCGCGCCGAACCGCATCTGCTCTGATGCGGGTTCTCTGATGCCCGTCGCCCTCGCCGTCTCGCCCCATCTCGACGATGCCGTCTTCTCCGCCGGCGGCACCCTGGCGCATCTGGCGCGTGGGGGCTGGAGCGTGGTGATGGCGACCGTGTTTACGGCCTCCGTCGCCGAGCCGAAGGGCTTCGCGTTGGCGTGCCAGCTCGATAAGGGCTTGGCGGCCGACGTCGACTACATGGCACTCCGCCGCGATGAGGACGTCGTCGCCGCACTTCACCTCGGGATCGAGCGACCGGTCCACCTGCCATTCCGCGAGGCTCCGCATCGCGGCTATGGTTCGCCGCCGGAACTCTTCGCCGGTCTCTCCGGGGACGACCGGATCGAATACAATCTCGCCGACGCTTTCGAGAAGCTGATCGCGCAGATGCGGCCCGATTTGATCCTCGCGCCGCAGGCCGTCGGTGGCCATGTCGACCATGTGCAGGTTGTGCGAGCGCTTCGCGCTTGCCGGTCCGGGGTGCGGCCGCCGGCGCCGGTCCTGTGGTGGCGCGATTATCCGTACACGGTCCGCACCGCGGATCCGAAAGAGCCGTTGCGCGAGATCTTTTCGGATCTAGCCCTCCGAGACGTCCGCTTCGATCCCGAATGCGAAGCCCGAAAGGCCAGGGCCTGCGCCGCCTACGGGACGCAAATCGGCTTCCAATTCGGGGGCGCCGACGCCCTTGCTGCGCGGCTAAGGGCCGAGGGAGCCGTCGAGCGCTTTCGTCTCGCCGGAACCCTGCCGACGGCTACACCGCCGAATGCCGCCGCGATCTGATCCGGACGCTCCCAGAAGTCTCGCGGACCCAGCTGCCCTCTCTTTACGGCGCGCCAGCGCCGACGCGCCGCATGTGCTGCCGCTACGCGATCTCGCGCGCCGGATCGCTTCCGAGCGCCATGCGCCCGTACCTGACCCTGATCCGTTCGACGGAGGCATACAGGCGCGCCTGCTGCTCCTGCTGGAAACGCCGGGACCGGCAACCGGCCGCACCGGCATGGTCTCTCGGGACAACCCCACGGGCACGGCCGCCAACCTCTTCCGCTTCCTGCGGGAGGCGGACATTCCGCGGGCCGACACGCTGATCTGGAACACCGTTCCGTGGGTGATCCACGCCGAAGGTGCCCTAAACCGGGCACCGCGCCGGTCCGAGCAGCATTTGGCCGAGCCCTATCTGGCGCCGCTCCTCGATATTCTGACGCATCTCGCCGTCGTGGTGTTGGCAGGGCGGATCGCCGGCACCGCCCGCGAGCCCCTGCAGCGGCTGCGTCCCGATCTGCCCATCATCTCGATCCCGCATCCGAGCCCGACTTTCGTCTGCACGTCGCCGAGCGTCCGCGAGCGCATTCTCGCCGGCCTATGTGAAGCGCAGGCGGTGCTGCGCTCGTCGCGCTGACCATCGCGCGGAACGCGATTTGCCGCCTGCCATCCACACGCACGCCTTCGCGAACACCCCGCCCATCGCTGGCCTTTGCCCGGTGATCAGCCTACATGCGGCGGGCGGGCCATCGCTCGGGACGAGCTGCGTTTTCATCGCAGCGCGAGCGACCAGCGGAGGCGGACGCCGTTCCAGATGAATTTCGTCGAAAAACGGAAGGATCTCGCCGAGACCGGGGCCGTCGATGCATCGCAGGCCGATGCCGTTGGTAAGGCCGAGGCGAAGACGGGTTTCTTCAGGAAGCGCTATGCCTGGATCGGCACGGTCGCGAGCCTCCTGCTGCTCGTCGCCTCGGCCGTCGTCCTCTGGAAGCTGTCGGAAGAGATCACCTGGGCCAAGCTCAGCGCGGCCTTGACGGCGGTAACCGGGACGCAGCTCGCCGTCGCATTCGGCTTCGTCGCAATCAGCTATTTCTTTCTCACGTTCTACGATGCGCTGGCGCTGAAGCAGCTCAAGCTGAAGGTACCCTATCGCATCACGTCGCTGGCCTCGTTCACCAGCTACGCAGTGAGCTTCACCCTCGGCTTTCCGCTGCTGACTGCCGGCACGATCCGCTACTGGGTCTATTCGAGCCGCGGCCTCTCCACCGCGAAGATCGCGGCGCTCACCGTCATCGCCGGGTTCACCTTCTGGCTCGGTATGGGCGTGGTGTTGGGCCTGAGCCTGATCGTGGAGGCGGGCCAACTCGCGGGCCTTGCCTTCACCAGCATCCGCGTGAACCAGGGGGTCGGCGTCGCAGCCCTGTTTTCGGTCGTCGGGTACCTGATCTGGGTCTCGATCAAGCGCCGCTACATCACCGTGAAGCACTGGCGGCTGGAACTACCCGGCGCCACGGTCTCGTTCAGCCAGATGCTGGTCGGCATCGGCGACGTCTGCGCGGCGGCGGCCGTGCTCTACGTTCTGATGCCCTCCGAGATGACCCTGGGCTTCTCGACCTTCGTGGCGATCTACGTCCTTGCCGCGATGCTCGGCATCGCCTCCAACGTGCCGGGAGGCGCGGGCGTGTTCGAGGCCACGATCATGCTGGCCCTGTCCTACCTGCCCCGCGGCGAGGTACTCGGCTCGCTCCTGCTGTTCCGCGTCTGCTACTACCTCGTCCCGTTCGTCGTGGCGCTCGCCATGCTCGGGATCTACGAGGTGGGACGACGCCTGCGCCGCCACCGCGCGGCGAACGATCCCTGATCCCGCCACCGCGGGCCTGTGAGCAAGAATGCCCGGTTCGATCCGACGATCCTCCCTGGCGGGAGCCGCCGCGGCCACGGTCGTCTTCGGCCTCGCCGCGCTCGTCGACGGCACGCCTGGGATGGCTTTCCTGCTCGCCGCCTCGTTCGCCCTGGTCGCGGGCGCGGTCTTGAGCCGTTCCGGCTCGCCGCTCGTCGTGACGCCGCTGGAAATCGAACGGCGCGAGCGGCATTCCGTGGCCGAGTCCCTACTCGCCAACATTCCCGACCCAGTGATCCTGGTCGACCGCCGCATCGTCGTCATCGAGGCGAACCCGGCCGCCCGCGCCCTGCTGCCCGGGCTCAAGTTGCGGCATCCGCTCTCTTTCGCGCTGCGCTCGCCGGACGTGCTCGACGGCATCGAGGAGGTTCTACAGAGCGGGGCGCCGTTGAAGACCGGCTACGTCACGCGGGTGCCGACCGAGCGCGCCTTTGAGGTTCAGATCGGGGCGCTTCCGCTGGCGGACACACCGGGCGGCGGCCAGCCCAACGTGGTGCTCTTTCTGCGCGATCTCACCTCGGCGCGGCGGCTCGAGACCATGCGGGTGGATTTCGTGGCGAATGCCAGCCACGAGCTCCGGACGCCGCTCGCTTCGCTCTCTGGCTTCATCGAGACCCTGCAGGGACCGGCCCGGGACGATCCCAAGGCGCGCGAGCAGTTCCTCGGCATCATGCGCATGCAGGCGCGGCGCATGACCCGGTTGATCGACGACCTGCTCTCGCTCTCGCGCATCGAGCTGCGCGAGCATGTGCCGCCGACGCAGATCGTCTGCCTGAAGCGGATCGCCCGGCAGATGGTGGAGGAGAAGGCGCCGCTCGCCGCCGAGCGCGGGATCGTCCTGTCGCTGGAGGCGCCGGAGCCGCCCTACCCAGTCCTCGGCGATCGCGACGAGTTGCTGCGGGTGGTCGAGAACCTCGTCGAGAACGCCTTGAAATACGCTGGCGGTGGCGGCCTCATCGCGGTGAGCCTCGGCCGCGAGGATGCCTCCGGCAGCAGGCCCGCCCAGCTCACGCTCGCCGTGCGCGACGAGGGGCCGGGCATCGCCCCCGAGCACATCCCGCGTCTCACCGAGCGCTTCTATCGTGTCGACACCGCGTCGAGCCGGCAGCAGGGCGGCACCGGCCTCGGTCTGGCGATCGTCAAGCACGCGCTCAACCGCCACCGGGGCCGCCTCGTCATCGAGAGCGAGATCGACCGGGGCACCACCGTCCGTGTGATCCTGCCCGAGCATCGCCGCGAAGACGGGATGGAGCCCCATGGCGTGCGTCCCGTCGACACGCCCTTGACCTTCCCATGATGGGAAGCCCCATCTGAGGGCGCATGGACGCTCGCACCGACTTCCCCCTCCCCCGCTCCGCGCCTACTGCCGATCGGCCGCGTGCCACCATTACGCTGCCGATCGAAGGGCTTAGCTGCGCGTCCTGCGTGAGCCGTGTCGAACGGGCACTGCTCGACTTGCCGGATGTTCGCGACGTCTCCGTCAACCTCGCGACGGGGAAGGCCAGCCTGAGCCTTCCGGCCGGCATGCCGGCGCATCGCGTGGCGGAGGCGATTGCGGCCGCCGGCTACACCGTGCCCGAGACGACCAGCGCCGTCGGCATCGGCGGAATGACCTGCGCCTCCTGCGTGGCGCGGGTGGAGCGGACGCTCCTGCGCATTCCCGGCGTGACGGGCGCAGTCGTCAACCTCGCCTCCGGCCGCGCCGAACTGCGCCATGCCGACGGCACCGTCGCCATGGCCGAGATCGAAGAGACGGTGCGGCAGGCCGGCTTCGAATTGCAGAGCGTCGGCAGCGACGCTGGTCGGACGCCGGATCGTGAAGATCGGCAGGCACGCGAGACGGCACAGCTCTGGCGCGATGTCCGCCTTTCGGCCCTGCTCGCGGCGCCCGTCGTCCTCCTCGACATGGGTGGCCATTTCATCCCCGGCTTCCACGAGAGCGTCGACGGCCTTTTCGGCAACGGCGCCAACGCCCTGCTCCAGGCCGCCCTGGCCACGCTGGTGCTTGCCTGGCCGGGCCGCCGCTTCTTCCGGTCGGGCATTCCCGGCCTGCTGCGCGGGCACCCGGACATGAACGCCCTCGTCGCCCTGGGTGCCGGTGCCGCCTACCTCGCCTCGATGATCGCCACCCTTGCGCCCGGCCTGCTGCCACAGGGCGGTGCGCAGCTGTATTTCGAGGCGAGCGTCCTCATCGTCACGCTGATCCTGCTCGGCCGTGCGCTGGAAGCCCGTGCCCGCGGCCGCACCGGCGCGGCCATCGCCCGCCTCCTCGATCTCGCTCCGAAGACCGCGCGCGTCATGCGTGACGGCGAGGAAACGGAAATTCTCGTTACTGATCTGAAGCTTGGCGACCGGGTGCGCGTGCGTCCGGGAGAGCGCGTGCCGGCAGATGGCCGCCTCGTCGCCGGTGCGTCCTGGATCGACGAGAGCATGGTCACCGGCGAGCCGGATCCCGTCCGCAAGGGAGAGGGCGACGCCACCATCGGCGGCACGCTCAACACCTCCGGCGGCTTCGACCTGCGGGTCGAGACCGTCGGCTCCGGCACCGTCCTCGCCCAGATCGCCCGCATGGTCGAGGCGGCGCAGGGCGGAAAGCTGCCGGTCCAGGGCCTCGTCGATCGCATCACGGCCCGGTTCGTACCGGCCGTGTTGGCGATCTCCGCCGCGACCTTTCTCGCATGGCTGGCGCTGGCCCCGAGCCCGGCGCTCGGCCCCGCCCTCGTTCATGCCATCGCCGTCCTCATCATCGCCTGCCCCTGCGCCATGGGCCTCGCCGTGCCGGTCGCGATCATGGTCGGCACCGGCCGCGCGGCCGAGCGCGGCGTGCTGTTCCGCAAGGGCAGCGCCCTGCAAGTCCTTGAAAACGTGAAGGTCGTCGCCTTCGACAAGACCGGTACCCTCACCGAAGGCCGCCCCCGCCTTACCGATCTCGTCACAGCCGAGGGCTTTTCGCGGGAGGAGGTGCTGGCCGCAGCGGGGGCGGTCGAAGCGCGCTCCGAACACCCGATCGCCCGCGCCATCGTCACGGCGGCGCGGGAGGCCGGCTCCATCGCCGAGGTCGAGGCCTTCGAGGCGATCCCCGGCCATGGTGTGACCGGCCGCGTCGCTGGCAGAGAAATCGCCATTGGTGCCAAGCGCTTGATGGAGAGACTCGGCATCCCGGCAGGGTCGCTCGACGACGCGGCCGAGCGGCTCGGCGCCTCCGGCCACAGCCCGCTCTACGCCGCCATCGACGGCCGGCTCGCTGCCCTCATCGCGGTCGCCGACTCGGTCAGGCCGGACGCCGAGGGCGTCATCCGTTCGCTGCAGGCTCGCGGCCTCGTCGTCGCGATGATCACCGGCGACGACCGGCGTACGGCGCAGGCCGTGGCGGCAACCCTCGGCATCGACGCGGTCGCGGCCGAGGTCCTGCCCGCCGGAAAGGTCGAAGCCATTGAGAGATTTCGAGAATCTCACGGCTCCGTCGCCTTCGTCGGCGACGGGATCAACGACGCCCCGGCGCTGTCCGGCGCCGATGTCGGCATCGCCATCGGCACCGGCACGGATGTCGCGATCGCGAGTGCCGACGTGGTGCTGATGTCCTGTGCGCTCGGCGGCGTGGAGGAGGCGTTCGTCCTGTCGCGCGCGACGATGCGGACGATCCGGCAGAACATGTTCTGGGCCTTTGCCTACAATGTGGGGTTGATTCCGGTGGCGGCGGGAGCGCTCGCCGCGGCCGGCATTCCCATGCTGCCCCCGATAGTCGCGGCAAGCGCCATGATGCTGTCCAGCGTATGCGTCGTGACCAATGCTCTGCGCCTCCGCCATGCCCGCTCGGCGGGCAGGCCGGCATGAGCGGGCGCCCCGTCACGATCGGCGAGGCGGCGCGGTTCAGCGGCGTCTCGGCCAAGATGATCCGCTATTACGAGGAGACCGGCCTGCTCGGTCCGGCCGAGCGGACGGCCGCCGGCTACCGGCTCTACGCCCAGGCCGACCTGCATGCCCTGCGCTTCGTGCGCCGGGCGCGCGATCTCGGCTTCTCGATGCCGGAGATTGCCGAGCTTCTGGCGCTGTGGCGCGACCGCTCGCGGGCGAGCGCCGGGGTGAAGGCGGTGGCGCAGGGTCACGTCGCGGATCTACGACGGCGCATCGCCGGCCTCGAGGGCATGGCCCGGACGCTCGAAGACCTTGCGGAAAGCTGCTGCGGCGACGACCGCCCGGACTGCCCGATCCTCGACGACCTCGCCGCCGGCCCGGCCGACGACCGGGCGCGAAATTCGCAGCCGGCAAAGCAGCCTCGTCGCGGTTCTTCCGGCCAAGCTTGAGCATTGACCGGGGCACTGGCCTCCTGTTTGCTGGGTCGAGCGCGGACGCTCCGACGGACGCGCACGAGTACCGAGACCATGCCCATCATCGACCGGATCGCCACCTTCGCGGACGAGATCACCGCCTGGCGGCACGATCTCCACGCGCATCCGGAGCTGCAATACGACGTCCACCGCACCGCCGGCTTCGTTGCGGACAAGCTGCGCGCCTTCGGTTGCGACACGGTCGCCACCGGCATAGGCCGCACCGGCGTCGTCGGCGTGATCCGGGGCCGGGCGCACGGCTCCAACCGGGCAATCGGACTGCGCGCCGACATGGACGCCCTGCCGATCCAGGAGGTGCGGGACTTGGCGTACCGCTCGACGGTGCCGGGAAAGATGCATGCCTGCGGCCATGACGGCCACACGGCCATGCTGCTCGGGGCCGCGAAGTACCTCGCCGAGACCCGCGATTTCGACGGTAGCGCCGTGCTGATCTTCCAGCCCGCCGAAGAGGGCGGCGGCGGGGGCGCGGCGATGGTCGCGGACGGCCTGATGGAGCGCTTCGGCATCGAGGCGGTCTACGGGCTGCATAACATCCCGAACCAGCCGCTCGGCAGCTTCGCGATCCGGCCCGGCCCGATCATGGCGTCCACCGACCGCTTCACCCTCACGATCCAGGGCCGGGGCGGCCACGCCGCGCTGCCGCAGGCGGCGGTCGACAGCGTGCTCGTCGCCAGCCACGTCATCGTTGCCCTGCAATCGATCGTCGCTCGCTCGGTCGATCCGCTGAAATCCGCTGTGGTCTCGGTCTGCGCCGTCACGGCCGGCGAGGCGTTCAACGTCCTGCCGCAGGAGGCGGTCCTGCGCGGGACGCTGCGCGCGCTGGCGCCCGAGGTCAGGGCCCTGATCAAGGAGCGCATCGCCGCGATCGTCACAGGGGTGACGGCCGCCTTCGGGGCGCAGGCGATCATCGCTTTCGACGACGGCTACCCCGCCACCGAGAACCACCCGGCCGAGACCGCCTTCATGGCCGGAATCGCCGCGAACATCGTCGGCGAGGCCCAGGTCGACCGCGACGTCGCGCCGATGATGGCCGCCGAGGATTTCTCCTACATGCTGCTGGAGCGGCCCGGCGCCTACATCTTCATGGGCAACGGCCCCTCCGCCGGCCTGCACCACCCGGACTACGACTTTTGCGACGCGGCCGCGCCTTACGGGGCTTCGCTGTGGGCGCGGTTGATCGAGACAGCGCTGCCGGTGGGGTGAGGGTCAATCCCGCTGCGGCGCCGTCCCGCCCAGGTGAAACACCCGGTGCGGCACCAGTTCGCCGCGCTCGACGTCGCCCACTGCCACGAGGATCCCGCCGCAGGTCGCGAAGGCCTTGCCCTCCACCGGCGCATCCCGCCCGCGCAGGATCACCGGCTGGCCGCGCATCAGGCGCAGGGCCACGTCGCGGGAGACCGGCACTTCCGGGATCTGGTCGAGGGCCGTCTCGACGGGCTGGAGATGGGCGCCGTTGCCGTCGGGCGCGCCCTCTTCCAGCGTCGGAATGCTGCAGGAGGCCTCTTCGACGAAGGGGCCGACGCGGGTACGCCGCAGGGCGGCGACATGGCCGTGGCAGCCGAGCATGCGGCCGAGGTCGCGCGCCAGCGCCCGGACATAGGTGCCCTTGCCGCATTCGGCCGCGATCACCGTGCGCTCGCCATCGTGCTCGATCACAGAAAGGTGGTCGATGCGGACCTCTCGGGCGACGAGCTCGACGATCTCGCCCTCACGGGCGAGGTCGTAGGCGCGCTCGCCCTGGATCTTGATGGCGGAGTAGCGCGGCGGCACCTGCTGGATATTACCTACGAAGGACGGCAGCGCCGCCTCGACCTCGGCCTGGGTCGGCCGCGCGTCGCTCGTCGCGACCGGGCGCCCCTCGGCATCGTCCGTGTCGGTCTCGACGCCCCATTGCACGGTGAAGCGGTAGGCCTTGCGGCCGTCCATCACGAAGGGGACGGTCTTCGTGGCTTCACCGAGCGCGATCGGCAGGATGCCGGAGGCCAGCGGATCGAGGGTGCCGGCATGCCCGGCCTTCTTGGCATTGAAGGCTCGCTTCACCACGGCGACCGCATGGGTCGAGGTGATGCCGACGCCCTTGTCGAGGATCACCCAGCCGCTGACATCGCGCTTCTTCGGGCGGTCGGGACGCGGGCCGCCGCGATTCGGGCGTCCCCTGCCCCGGCGTCCCTCGTCGGATCCGCGCTCTTCGGATCCGCGCTCGTCCGCGACGGTCGCCTCGGTCGGCAGGGCGGCCGTCGGTTCCTCGGACTGTCCGGCGGTGTCGTCCTGCATGATGTCCTCGATCGATGGCACTGCAACGCCTCGGGGGCTTGCGGCCGCTGGCTGCAAGTCCGTCCCGCGCGTCTGAGATAAGGGATGGTGTCGACCGTCTCCGAGCAAGTCCGCCCGGGGTCAATGCCCGGATTCGGGCTCGGGTTCGCCGGTATCGGATGCCGGAGCGGAGTCGAGGTCGCGCTGGACCTTCTCGCTCCGCAGGATTGCATCGATCCGCGAGGCCTCGTCGAAGGTCTCGTCGCGGAAGAAGCGCAGGTCCGGCGCGAATTTGAGGTTCACGCGGCGGGCCACCTCCTGCCGCAGGACCTTGCGGTTCTTCTCGAGCGCCTTGATCACCGGCGCCTCGTCCTGGCCGCCGAGCGGCATCACGTAGGCGTTCGCGATCTTGAGGTCCGGCGACATCCGCACCTCCGGGATCGTGATCACGTGCGAGGACAGCACAGGGTCCTGGATGTCGCCGCGCTGCAGCACGTCGGCCAGCGCATGGCGCACGAGTTCCGCGACGCGCTGCTGGCGCTGGCCGGGACCGGCTTGAGAGGATTTCTGAGCCATGGGCGGTATCGGTGGATCGTTTCAAAGCGGGGGATGCGGCGCGAGCCGTGCGAAACGAACGGGGCCGCAGCTTGCGCCGCGGCCCCGCCGTCATCGCTGCGGACGCGTCAGGGTCAGAGCGTCCGGCGGATCTCATCGACCCGGAAGCACTCGATCTGGTCGCCGGCGCGCATGTCCTGGAAGTTCTCGAAGGACATGCCGCACTCGTAGCCCGACCCGACTTCCTTGGCGTCGTCCTTGAGGCGCTTGAGCTGCGAGAGCTTGCCCTCGTAGATCACGACGCTGTCGCGGATCAGGCGGACATGGGCGCCGCGCTGGACGGTACCGTCGGTGACGCGGCAACCGGCGATCTTGCCGACCTTCGACACGTCGAAGATCTGCAGGATCTGCGCCTCGCCGAGCTTCTCCTCGCGGAGCGTCGGCGGGAGCATGCCCGAGAGCGTGTCTTTGATGTCGTCCACGAGGTCGTAGATGATGCTGTAGTAGCGGATCTCGGTGCCAGCCCGCTCGGCCGCCTCGCGGGCTTCCTTGTGGGCGCGCACGTTGAAGCCGATGACCACGGCCTTCGAAGCCGTCGCCAGGGTCACGTCCGACTCGGTCAGGCCGCCGACGCCCGAATGCAGGATGCGGGCGGAGACCTCGTCGTTGCCGATCTTGCCGAGCGCACCGACGATCGCCTCGACCGAGCCCTGCACGTCGCCCTTGATGATGACGGGCAACTCGCGGCGGCCGGAGCCCTCTTTGAGATCGCGCATCATGTCCACGAGCGAGCGGTTGGCGCCGCCCGTGCGGGCAGTCATGCGATCGCGCTTGATCCGGGCGCGGTATTCCGCGACCTCGCGGGCGCGGGCCTCGTTGGGAACCACGACCACGCGCTCGCCGGCATCCGGCGTGCCGTTGAAGCCGAGCACCTCGACCGGCACCGAAGGGCCGGCATAGGGGATGTGCTCGCCCTTGTCGTCGATCAGCGCGCGCACCCGGCCCCACTCGGCGCCCGCCACGACGATGTCGCCGGTGAACAGGGTGCCGCGCTGGACCAGCACGGTCGCGACCGGGCCGCGGCCACGGTCGAGCTGGGCCTCGATGACCGTGCCCTCGCCGTCGCGTTTCTCGTTGGCGCGAAGGTTCATGATCTCGGCCTGGAGCTGCAGACCCTCGAGAAGCTCGGGCAGACCGTCGCCGGTCTTGGCCGAAACCTCGAATTCCAGGGTCTCGCCGCCCATCGACTCGACCTGGATGTCGTGCTGCAGCAGCTCGGTGCGGACCCGCTGCGGGTTCGCGTCGGCCTTGTCGATCTTGTTGATCGCGATAATCAGCGGCACCTGCGCCGCCTTGGCGTGGGCGATCGCCTCGATCGTCTGGGGCATGACGCCGTCATCGGCCGCCACCACGAGCACGACGATGTCCGTCACCTTGGCGCCGCGGGCGCGCATGGAGGTGAAGGCCGCGTGGCCGGGGGTGTCGATGAAGGTGATCAGGTCGCCCGAGGGCGACGGCGCCTGGTAGGCGCCGATATGCTGGGTGATGCCGCCGGCTTCGCCCGAAACGACGTTCTCCTTGCGGATCGCGTCGAGCAGCGAGGTCTTGCCATGGTCGACGTGGCCCATGATCGTGACGACCGGCGGACGGGGATCGAGATCCTCCTCCAGATCCGGCTCGTCCGAGGTCAGACCCTCTTCGACGTCCGACTCGGCGACGCGGCGGACCGTGTGGCCCATTTCCTCAGCGATGAGCTGCGCGGAATCCGAGTCGATCACGTCGGTGATCTTGTGGATCTCGCCCTGCTTCATGAGCAGGCGGATCACGTCCACCGCCCGCTCCGACATGCGGTTGGCGAGTTCCTGAATCGTGATCGTCTCGGGGATCGTCACCTCGCGGACGATCTTTTCCTTGGGCTCGTCGTTCCGGTGGCCGCTCATCCGCTGCTGGCGGCGGCGGAAGGACGCGACGGAGCGCGTGCGCTCGTCCTCGCCCGACGTCGCCGTGGCGATGGTGAGACGGCCGCGGTTGCGATCGCCGCCCGGCGACTTCGGCGTCTTGGGCGGGGTGATGATCTTGAGCGGCATGCCGGGACGGCGGATCACCCGCTTGGTCTCGGGCTCCTCCTCGGCGGCCGTCGCGTTCGAGCGGGCCGGACGCGTGACGGTGATGCCGTCGGGCTGACGGGCCGTCGACGGCGTCGTCTTGTTCTCCGGCTCGGGAGCCGGAGCCGGGCGCGCCATGAAGTTCAGGTCGCGCGGCTTGCGCACCTCGGCGGTGATCGTGCGGCGCGGTTCGGCGCTTGCCGGACGCGCGGTCACGGGCGGGCGGGGCGTCGTCGGCGCAAGGC
>NZ_VRVE01000068.1:0-23487 GCF_008040035.1 Methylobacterium sp. WL9 | reverse complement strand
CCCCCCCCCCCCCCCCTTGTCTTTCCCCCCCCTACGCGCCCCTCTCCGCGGCCCGCTTGCCGCGGGGGCGCCCCCCTGCTTCCCCCCCCCCGGCGGCGCGCCCCCGGATCAGCGTGGTGTGAACGCGTTCATGCCGTTCCCGCTCGATCAGTTTGGGCGATCGTGGAGAACGGCCCAGCCGTCATTGCGAGGCGAAGCCGAAGCAATACCAGGGCCAACGCTCCGACGTCGGCATGTCGGCCCTGGAGTGCTTCTTCACGGCGCCATCGCCGTCGGCGCGTCTGGCCCCTCTTCGCGGCCGACGCGGCTGTTGCGGCGGCTCCAGGCGAAATAGATCACGATGCCGATCGCCATCCAGATGATCAGGCGCAGCCAGGTCTCGCCGTCGAGCGAGACCATCATCGCGGCGCAGAACAGGATGCCGAGGATCGGCACGAACGGCACCAGCGGGGTGCGGTACTCGCGCTTCGCGTCGGGCTGGGTGCGGCGCAGGATGATCACGCCGAGGCAGACCAGGATGAAGGCGAGCAGCGTACCGATCGAGGTCATGTGGCCGAGTTGGCTGATCGGCAGGAAGCCGCCGAGCGCCCCGGTGAACACCATGAAGAACATGTTGGAGCGGTAGGGCGTCTTCCACTTCGGATGGATCGCCGAGAAGAAGCCCGGCAGCAGCCGGTCCTTGCTCATGGTGTAGAACACCCGGCTCTGGCCCATCAGCAGCACCAGGATTACGGTGGAGAAGCCGCAGATCACGCCGAAGGTGACGAGGCCGCGCAGCCATGGGAACGGCGTCTGCGCGATGGCGGTGTCCACCGGTGCGGCGTCGCCGCGCAGGGCGTCGTAATGGACGAGGCCGGTGAGGACGCCGGCGAAGGCGATGTAGAGCGCGGTGCAGATGGCCAGCGATCCGAGGATGCCGATCATCATGTTGCGCTGGGGATTTTTTGCTTCTTGCGCCGCGGTGGAGACGGCGTCGAACCCGACATAGGCGAAGAACACCACGCCCGCCGCGCGCATCACGCCCGAGATGCCGTACTCGCCGAAGGTGCCGGTGTTCGGCGGCAGGAAGGGGTCGTAGTTCTGCGCCTTGATGTAGAACAGGCCGACGCCTGTCACGACCAGCACGACGGCGATCTTGACCATGACGATGGCGCCGTTGACCCGGGCCGATTCCCGGATGCCGACGATCAGCAGGGCCGAGGCCGCCACGATGATGAAGATCGCCGGCAGGTTCACGATGCCGTGCGCCATCGAACCGTCGGCGAGCTTGTAGGTCTCGAAGGGCGAGTTCACGAAGGCGCCGGGCAGGTTGATGCCGAGCGTGTCGCGCAGGAAGCGGGTGACGTAGCGCGACCAGCTCACCGACACGGTGGCGGCGCCGACCGCGTATTCGAGTACGAGGTCCCAGCCGATGATCCAGGCGACGAACTCGCCCATGGTGGCGTAGCTGTAGGTGTAGGCCGAACCGGCCACCGGGATCATGCCGGCGAGCTCCGAGTAGCACATGCCGGCGAAGGCGCAGCCGATGGCGGCGATGGCGAAGGAGATCACCACGGCCGGGCCGGCATGCTCGGCGGCGGCGATGCCGGTCAAAGAGAACAGGCCGGCACCGATGACCGCGCCGATGCCGAGTCCGATCAGGCTCCAGGGCCCCAGCGTCCGTTCGAGCGAGTTCTCGCCCTCCTCCGCGTCCTTGTTGAGCCGTTCGAGCGATTTGATGCGGAACAGATCGCCTGCAATACCTGCCGCCATGTGCGCTTCCTCCGGCCGCAGCCGTGATCCCGATAGGTACGATCAAGCGTTGAAAACGCTGATCGTGCAAGGGTCTCCGGGGCGCCCGCGTGCGATCCGCCGGCTGTCCTCACCGGTAGAATCGTCCCTCAGCGACGTCCGGTGGCAGCCTTCTGCGAACCCTCCGCCAACGCCTTCAGGATTTCGCCGGCCGCCCGCGTGATCTCGAGGCCGGCCTCCGTCGGCGTACCGGCTTGAAAGGGTGGCTGCGGCGCATATTCCGCGACGAGTTGTGCGGTCTTCGCGAAAACCTCGCCCTTCAACCGGGCGGCGAGTGCCAGGGCGAAGTCGAGCCCGGCGGAGATGCCGGCGGCGGTGACGCGGTTGCGGTCGAACACCACGCGCTTATCGACGGGCGTCGCGCCGAGGAGCGGCAGCACGGTGTCGCGCACACACCAATGCGAGGTGGCGCGGTAGCCGTCGAGGAGGCCCGCGGCCCCGAGGATCAGAGAGCCGGTGCAGACGCTCGTGATCCAGGCAGCGCGCGCGGCACGGTCGCGGAGGAAGGCGAGGGTGTCGGCGTCGCGCATCTGCGCCGGCGTGCCGTCGCCGCCGGGCACGAACAGCACCGTGACGTCGCGCGGGCAGGTGGCGAAGTCGTGCGTGGCGACGATCGCGAGACCGGTGTCGCTCTCCACGGGACCGATATCCTTCGCGACGAGATGAAGGTTGCCGCCGGCCAGGCCCGCGAGCAGCTCCTGCGGGCCCACCACGTCGAGCGCGGTCATGCCGGGATAGAGCAGCATGGCGATCGAGGTCGCCTCGGCGCCCGAATCCGAGCGCGCAGACGTCGGCCGGGAGAGCAGAGTCGCGGCCAAGGCCGACACCGTGAAGTCGCGCCGGTCCATGGTCCCTCCGCGCGCCGTCAGGCCGGCTCGGATACGGAGCGGCGAGAGCCGGCGCTCTCGACCCGGGTGTGCCCGGGGATGAAGGCGTCGAAGGCGGCCCAGAAATCTGCCCGGATCGCGTCGGTCTCGGTCAGGATCTCGTGGCGCGAGCCCGGCAGCACGATGAGGTGTCCGGCGCGCAACCGCCCGGCGAAGCGCTCGGTGGCGGGCAGACCGCAGACCGGGTCGGCCCCCGCCCCCACCACCAGCACCGGCATGTCGATGCGCGGGGCGACGCGCAGATCGCGCAGGCGGCGCATGGCGCGGAAAGCCGAGGCGAGCCAAGCGATGGTCGGATCGCCGACCGCTCCCGCGCCGACTTCGGCGGCCGCCGCCGCGTTGCGGGCATAGCGTACCGGATCACCCGAGAGCCGGTTCCCCTTGAAGGGTTTCGTGGCAATCGAGACGGCGCTGCCGAACGGGATATAGGCCTTGCCGAGCCCCAGGCGGTGCAGGCTCCGCGACAGCAGTGAGGCGGCGAGCGGATACTTCACCATCCGGATCGAGAGCATCGGTGCGACCGTCACCAACCGCTCGAAGGGCAGCCAGCCTTCCAGCGCCCCGGTAAAGGCGATGGCGCCGCCCATGGAGTGAGCGAGGCCGAAATGCGGCTCGGGGGTCGAGGGCACCAGCACCGTCTCGGCCACCGCCGCCATATCGAGGCGGTAATCGTCGAAGCGGGCGACATGCCCCTTGTGCGCATCCTCGACCTGTCGCGAAGACTCGCCCTGGCCGCGCCAGTCGAAGGCGACGACGTGGAAGCCGCGCCGGCGCAACTCGCCGATCGGCTCGTAGTATTTTTCGATGAACTCGGCCCGGCCCTGCAGCAGGCAGACCGTGCCCTTCTCGGTGCGGGTCAACGGACGCCAGTAGGCGGCACGCAGCGTCAGGCCGTCGGCCGTCCTGACGGGCACCAGCGTCGCGCCGGGCGGAACCGGGTTTCCGGGCGTGGGCTTGAGCGTCAGCATCGTCGAATGGAACCTTGCCGAGAGCGTCTGCGAAACATCTTGAAGCCGTCGAAAACCGTCCCGATATCAGTCTAGCGCCGGCCGATACGGCGGCGCAGCGGTCCGGCCTTCGGGCGGACCGGCACAGTCTACATGTTGCTCATCGAGAGGATATGTCATGCGTCAGTACGACCTCGCCCCGCTCTATCGCTCCACCGTCGGCTTCGACCGGCTGTTTGCCGCCCTCGACGGTTTCGTCAGCGCCGAGCAGGCCCCCACCTATCCGCCCTACAACATCGAGCGCACCGCCGAGAACGCCTATCGCGTCACCGTCGCGGTCGCCGGTTTTACCGAGTCCGATCTCTCGATCGAGACCCGCGAGAGCACGCTGACC
The DNA here is from genome assembly GCF_008040035.1 of Methylobacterium sp. WL9. Lineage (NCBI taxonomy): Bacteria > Pseudomonadati > Pseudomonadota > Alphaproteobacteria > Hyphomicrobiales > Methylobacteriaceae > Methylobacterium > Methylobacterium sp. WL9. The sequence goes on along the minus strand of NZ_VRVE01000068.1, from coordinate 19,468 downwards.
ATCAAGGGCGAGCGCAAGCCCGTGGAGGGCAAGGCGGAGGTTCTGCATCAGGGCATCGCCGCCCGGGCCTTCGAACGTCGCTTCCAGCTCGCCGACTACGTCCAAGTCACCGGCGCCTCGCTGGAGCACGGGCTGCTCCATGTCGATCTCGTCCGCGAGATCCCGGAGGCGAAGAAGCCCCGGCGGATCCAGATCGCCGGAAGTGCTCCTGCGAGCCAGCCGACGATCGAGGGCTCGGTCCAGCAGGCGGCATAAGCGGCCGGGCTTTCAGCCCCCTCGACAGACGAGCGCCTCGGTCGATCGACCGGGGCGCTTTCGGATCGTGGGCGCTCCCTGCCAAAACGTCCAAAAGACTCAAAAATCACCGAAGCGGTCGCCGCGGCCCGGCTCGTAACAGGTGTAGCCGACGAAGCATTGCGGTGTGTCGCGGGCCGGGACGAAGGCCCGCTTGCCCGCCTCTGTCGGCTCGCAGAAGCTGCGGTCGCGCACGAACCGGTCGTAGGTTTGCCCGCCGGTGCCGAGTACGACGCCGCCCTCTCGCAGGACAACGCCGCGCGCCTGGGCGCAGGTCATCGTGGTGGTGGTGGGCCGTGCGGCGGCAGCGGCGACGCAGGCTACCAGGATCACCGCCGAGAGGCCGGTGGAGCGGATCATGATACCGGTCTTTCCTCCGGCGTCCTGCGACGCCGCAACCGGACAAGTCCGCGACCGCCCGATGGTGCCGGCGACGACGAAAAAAGGCCCCGGATCGCTCCGGGGCCTTTCGTCGCGCGGGATGTCGTATGGGATCAGAAGGTGATGCCCGTCTCGATCATGTAGCGCTCTTGCGTCGTCCGGTTGCCGGTACGGCCAAAGCCCGTGCCGAGGGTGCCGGCGAGCACGTTGCCGCGCTGGATGTCCTGCAGATCCACGAAGGAGTACTCGCCGCGGATGAAGAAGCGGTCGAAGGTGAAGGTCGGCGTGACCGTGTACGAGAAGGCCGAGCTGCCCGGGCCGTAGAGCAGGTTGGTCTGCGGGACTGCGCTCAGGCGATTGCCGTCCTGCTGGATGTACTCGAAGCGGCCGCCGAGCGAGAACCAGTCGGTGAACGCGTAGGCGCCGAGGATCGCCGCGCCGAAGGTCGAGGCGCTGGTCGGAATGCCGAGGCCGACGTCGCCTGAGACGTCGGTGTACTGGAGGTAGGGCGTGATGGTCCACGGACCGTTGGCGTAGGTGTAGTTCACGCTGACGATGCTGCTGTTCTGCAGGTTCAGGGGCGTCGCGTAGCTGAACTGCGAACCGCGGCCGGCATTGTTGAACTTGGAGAAGTTCGTGCCGCCGTTGACGCCGATCGTGTTGGCATCGTCGATCTTGTAGGTGATGAGACCGGTGACCCAGTTCAACTCACCCGAGAAGAAGCCGTCGGTGACCGCCAGCGAAGCCGCCCACGGGCCGCTCGCGTAGTTCACCTGAACGCCCTGGTTGACGAAGTTCTCCTGGTTGAACAGCAGGCCGCGCGAGATGTTGATGTTCTGGAAGGTGAACAGCAGCTCGGTGCCGATGTTCGTGAACATCCGGCCGCCCTGGAACGACCATTCGTCGTTGATCTGGTACTTGCCGTAGGCGATCGGCACGGGTCCGAACAGGGCGCTGTTCTGGTCGTAGGACTGGAACACCGGCAGGCCGAGCGTCGGGATCGAATAGAGGCCGGCCGCCACGAAGAATTGGAACGGACCGTCGGCCTTCTGGATGAACAGCATCGCGTTGCTGGCGTCGAGACGCTGGTTCCGGTCCGGGTCCGTGTTGACCGGGGTCAGCGCCGCGTTGAAGGGGTTCGAGAAGCTGTAGGCCATGGCCGAGAAGGCGCCGCCCAGGTAGAGGTCGCCGATCGGCGAGGCCCAGCAGGACGAGGTCGCAGGGGCCTTGATGGTGGGGCCGTAGCCCGGCGTCGAGATCGCAGCCTTGCAGTGCTCCTCGACCAGGATCGGCGCGGCGGCCTTGGAGGGCAGATCGGCCGCGAAAGCGGAACCGGCGGCGAGCAGTGCAAGCGTCGCTACGGATCCCCGCAGCACCAGTTTGGAAGACATCGATCGAGCCCCTTGTTTCTTTCTATGGTCAAGGTTGCCGAAAGCGTCCTGCACCGCAAAAGGAAGTTTCGAGCAATTGCCTAGCAAATAGGCAAATTCAGCCCAAGTGCCCCAGTCGCTCAGAGTTGTTGCCTTTGCGCAACATTTCTGTTGCCGTCTCGTCACGCGATCGCTCGGTCTACGGTGCGAATGGGTTCATCATTTCTTAATCGGTCGGCAAATCGAGCCGTTTCGTTCGTGTATTGCCCTGATCTTCGAATCGCATGCCCTGTTTGTCGGCGCGCAAGATCGTGTCGCAAACGAAAAGACCCCGGCGCATGGCGCCGGGGTCTTCAATCCAGATACGACGATTCGTCTGGATCAGTAGTTGTAGGCGCGCTCGCCGTGGTCGGCAATGTCGAGGCCCTCGCGCTCCTCGTCTTCCTTCACGCGCAGGCCGATGGTGAGATCGACGAGCTTGTAGAGGATGGCGGAGCCGATGCCCGACCAGAGGACGGTCAGGCCGACGGCCTCGGCCTGCACGATGAACTGGCTCATCATGTCGTAGGCGCCGACGACGAGTTCACCGGGCTTGGTGGTGTAGTCGGGGATGCCTGCGCCGCCGAGCTTCGGATCGACCAGGATGCCGGTCGCCAGAGCACCGAGGATGCCGCCGACGCCGTGGACACCGAAGACGTCCAGGGAGTCGTCGTAGCCGAGGGCGTTCTTGACCGTCGAGCACATCACGAAGCAGACGCCGCCTGCGACGAAGCCGAGGACGATCGATCCCATCGGCCCCGCGAAACCCGCGGCCGGAGTGACGGCCACGAGACCGGCAATGGCGCCCGAGAGCATGCCGAGCAGCGACGGCTTGCCCTTGAGGGCCCATTCCACGAACAGCCAGGCCACCGCCGCCGCCGCCGTGGCGACGAAGGTGTTGATCATCGCGAGGCCGGCATTGCCGTTCGACTCGAGGTTGGAGCCGGCGTTGAAGCCGAACCAGCCGACCCAGAGCAGCGAGGCGCCGATCGTGGTCATGGTCAGGGAGTGCGGGGCGAGCAGGTCACGGCCGTAGCCGATGCGCTTGCCGAGCATCAGGCAGCCGACGAAGCCGGCGATGCCCGCGTTGATGTGCACCACCGTGCCGCCGGCGAAGTCGAGGGCGCCCTTCTTGAAGAGGAAGCCCGCATCGGCGTTGACCGCGTCCAGAGCCGCCTGGGCGCTGGCCTTGGAGGCGTCGTCGGTGGCAGCTGCGAGCGCCTTGGCGGCGTTGCCGACCAGATCCGGGCCGCCCCAGTACCAGACCATGTGCGCCATCGGGAAGTAGATGAGCGTGATCCAGAGGATCATGAACACCATGAGCGCCGAGAACTTCATCCGCTCGGCGAAGGCGCCGACGATGAGAGCCGGTGTGATCATCGCGAACGTCATCTGGAAGCAGATGTAGACGTATTCGGGGATCACGACGCCGTTCGAGAAGGTCGCGACGGTGGTGGTCGCATCGACACCCTTGAGGAAGGCCTTGGAGAAGCCGCCGACGAAGTCGTTGAGGCCGCCGCCGTTGGTGAAGGCGAGGCTGTAGCCGTAGAACACCCACAGCAGGCCGGCGATGCAGACGATGGCGAAGACCTGCGTCAGCACCGAGAGCATGTTCTTGGTGCGCACGAGGCCGCCGTAGAACAGGGCCAGGCCCGGCACGCTCATCATCAGCACGAGGGCGGCCGAGATCAGCATCCAGGCAGTGTCGCCCTTGTTGGGCACGGGTGCCGGCGGCGCGGTGGCCGCGGCGACGGCGTCCTGCGCGAGCGAAGGCTCGGCGAGGAGAAGGCCGGCGGCGGCTCCTCCCAGTCCGAGCGCAAGAAGGGTACGAAGTTTCATGGACACGAGGCTCCCGATCGCACTGCGATTCTGATGGAAGGAGGAGGCGCGGTGGTCCGGCCGGGCCGGATCGCCAATTCTTTCAAGGACTGGAGCGCTTTCCGGCCAAGTGGGCACCGGTTGGTCGAAGGAGAGCGCGTCGCAACAGAGGTTTAGAGCGGTCGGCCCGATGCGATCGGGTCGGAGAGAGCTCTAGAGGGCGTCCGCGTCGGTCTCGCCGGTGCGGATGCGGATGGCCTTCTCCAGCGGCATGACGAAGATCTTGCCATCGCCGATCTGACCGGTGCGGGCGGCACCCGCGATGGTGTCGATGACGTTGGTGACGAGATCCGCGGCGACCGCGACCTCGATCTTGAGCTTCGGCAGGAAGCTGACGGCGTATTCGGCACCGCGGTAGATCTCGGTATGGCCCTTCTGGCGGCCGTAGCCCTTGACCTCGGTCACGGTGAGGCCGTGCACGCCGATGCCGGTCAGGGCGTCGCGGACCTCCTCCAACTTGAACGGCTTGATGATCGCCATCACGATTTTCATGGGCGGCGCCCCCTGGGTTCGCTCGATGTGCCGCCGGTCGCCTTCTTCGTCACTGGGACGGCTTTAGGTCCGGCGGTTCCGCAGGGCTCGGAATGAACCTGCGACCGGCCCGCACTATTCAAGGACTATGCCAGTCGGAACTTTTTCGGATTTTGCTCCCGTGCCCAGAAACTGAGCCGGGCCTGACTCTCGGTTGGGCACAGCAAACGCTCAAGCTGCGTAAAAATTAGGCTAATGGCTTAACGCTGCGGCAGATCAGGCTGGCAACACAGCCCCACGATGGAAACGCTCAAGAATCTATCGCTTTCAGCGCGAGCCTTCAGCGACCACGCCGACGGATGAGCCCTTCCTGGGCGACCGACGCGACAAGCTGTCCATCCCGCGAAAAAATCGCGCCTCGGGCGAAGCCGAGCGCACCCGATGTGCTCGGGCTGTCCTGCGCATAGAGCAGCCACTCGTCGGCCTTCACCGGGCGGTGGAACCAGAGGGCGTGGTCGAGGCTCGCCGACTGGATCTCGGGATCGAACACGGTGCGGCCGTGGGCGATCAGCGTCGAATCGAGCAGCGTCATGTCCGAGGCGTAGGCGAGGACGGCCCGGTGGATCGCCGGATCGTCCGGCAGGGTGTCGGCCGCCCGCATCCAGACGTGGAAGCGCGGCGCACGCGGCGCCCGGCTGAGATAGCGCTCGATCTCGACGGGCCTGAGCTGGATCGGCCATTTCTGGGTGAAGTAGGCAAACTTCAGGGGCGGTACGATGATCGCGTCCTGCTCGCGGCCCTCGGCGACGAAGCTGCCGGCATCGGCGAGGTCCTCCGGCGGCGGTACGTCCGGCATCGCGGTCGCGTGGTCGAAGCCTGCTTCTTCGCCGTGGAAGGACACCGACATCGCGAAGATCGCGCGGCCATGCTGGATCGCCTTGACCCGACGGGTGGTGAAGCTGCCGCCGTCGCGGATGCGCTCGACCTCGTAGTCGATCGGCACCGCCGGATCGCCGCCGAGCAGGAAATAGGCATGCAGCGAATGAGGCGGGCGCGCCTCGCTCACCGTACGCGAGGCCGCCACCAGCGCCTGCGCCACCACCTGCCCGCCGAAAACCCGCGGCCAGCCGTTCTTCTGGCAGGTGCCGCGAAACAGATCGGTCTCAAGACATTCGAGATCGAGGATGTCGAGGAGTTCGCGGACGGCGGCTGTCATGGTCTCCCGGGGGCGGATGCGGGTCGCGATATAGCGCACGAGGACTGGTGCCGGCCATGTCGCGCATTCATGCCTGCGACGCCGGGCGGATTGCCGGGAATGATAGGGAGTGCCACTTCATTCCGAAGTCGCGACAATGGGCTGGGAGAGCAGCATGAGCAGTGCGAAGAATCGCGCGGGCAGCCGCAGCCTGCTCGTGGCCGGCGCCGGCATTCCCGGCCTGACCCTCGCCATCGCCCTGAAGCAGGCGAACGGCCCGGCCCTCGACGTCACGGTTTGCGATCCCGGCCTGTCCGTCGGCGCTGCGCGTCATCGCGGCCGCGCCTTCGCCGTGGCGGCCGGCCCGCGCCGGATGTTCGAACGGCTCGGCCTGTGGGAGCGGATCGCACCGGCAGCCGAGCCCATCCGCGACATGGTCATCACCGACAGCCGCCTCGGCGACCCGGTGCGCCCGACATTCTTGACGTTCGCGCAGCGAAGCGCGGAGGAGGAGAGCCGGGGCGAACCCTTCGCCCACATGGTCGAGGCGGAGCCGCTGGTCGCCGTGCTGCTGGGCGCCGCCGAGGAGGTCGGCGTCACGTTCGAGCCGACGGGCATCGCCGACGCCGTGCCGGAGGGCGCGCGCATCCGCGCGACGCTCGGCGACAGGCGCGAACTCGCTGCGTCTCTCGTCGTCGCGGCGGACGGGGCGCGCTCGCGCCTGCGCGAGGCCGCCGGCATCGGCTGGGTCGGCTGGTCCTATCCGCAATCGGGCATCGTCGCGACGATCACGCACGAACGCGACCACGAGGGCCGCGCGTACGAGCACTTCCTGCCGAGCGGCCCCTTCGCGATCCTGCCGCTGCCGTCGTGCGACGGCCGGCACCGCTCTTCGATCGTGTGGACCGAGCGGCAGGCCGACGTTCCGGCGCTCCTCGGCGGCAGCGCGGAGGACACGCTGGCGGAGATCGAGCGCCGGTTCGGCTTGAGCCTCGGCCATATCGCCCTGGAGGACGGACCGAGCGCCCATACCCTGAGCTTCGGTATCGCCCGCAGCTTTTTCGGGGATCGCCTCGCGCTGCTGGGCGATGCCGCCCACGTCATCCACCCGGTCGCCGGCCAGGGGCTCAATCTCGGTTTTTCGGACGCCGCCGCCCTGGCCGAGACCGTGACGGAAGCCCTGCGGCTCGGCACGGACCCCGGCGCGCCGGAGGTGCTGCGGGCCTACGAGCGCGCCCGCCGCTTCGACACCGTGGCGATGGCCGCGGCTACCGACGGCCTCAACCGCCTCTTCTCGAACGACGCCCTGCCGGTGCGCCTCGCCCGTGATCTCGGCCTCGGCCTCGTCGACCGGCTGCCGGGCCTCAAGCGCTTCTTCATCGGCGAGGCCTCGGCAATCCGCGGTGCCCAACCGCGGCTGCTGCGCGGCGAGGCGCTCTGAAGGACGATCAGGCCTTTTTGGCCCGCGCCCCAAAAATCGCGGTGCCGACGCGGATATGCGTCGCGCCCATCTGGATCGCGGCCGGATAGTCCGCGCTCATGCCCATCGACAGGATCGGCAGGCGGTGCTTGTCGGCGATGCGGGCCAGCAGCGCGAAATGCGGTGAGGGCGGCTCGTCGAAGGGTGGAATGCACATCAACCCCTGCACAACGAGGCCGTGCGTGTCGCGGCACTCGGCCAGCAGGGTGTCGACCGCGTCCGGCGCGACGCCGGCCTTCTGCTCCTCGCCGCCCGTGTTGACCTGGATCAGCAGCCGCGGCTGGCGCCCCACCCGCTCGCTCTCCTTACTGATCGCCGCGGCGAGCGAGAGCCGGTCGAGGGAGTGGATCACGTCGAACAGCTCGACGGCCTCGCGCGCCTTGTTCGATTGCAGCGGCCCGACGAAGTGCAGCTCGACATCCGGAAAGCGCTCGCGCAAGGCTGGCCACTTGGCCTTCGCCTCCTGCACGTAATTTTCGCCGAAAAGCCGCTGCCCGGCTTCCAAGGCCGGCAGGATCACCTCGGCGGGCGCCGTCTTCGAGATCGCGACGAGGTGGATGTCCTGCGGATCCCGCTCGCTGTCCTCGGCGGCCCGGGCGATCAGCGCACGCACCTCGGCGAGGCCCGCCGCGACGTCGGCTTCGCCGAGCGGCGGTTTTTCGTCGGGCACGGCGGGAATCCAGGGGTCCGTCATGGGGTCTCGGGTTTCTTGGTCGGGTCTCGGGGCGACGCTGCTCGCCTTACCCTCCCGGAACGCGGGCCGGGAGCCCTGGGGTCCGGGCGCCTGGACGAAAGTCGGAGAAAGCCGATCCGTTGACGCCTCGCGCCGCGGATATGCTAGTGCCGCCGCTCGCTTTCTTCCTCCGGATCTCGCGGCGTCCCGGCCCATGACCAGCACCCCCGACCGCGCCATCGAGCGCTACAATGCCAAGGATGCCGAGCCGCGCTGGCAGCAGGCCTGGGACGCGGCGCGCCTGTTCGAGACGCAGAACGAGGATCCGCGCCCGAAATACTACGTGCTCGAGATGTTCCCCTACCCATCGGGGCGCATCCATGTCGGACATGTGCGCAACTACGCGATGGGCGACGTGGTGGCGCGCTACAAGCGGGCGCGCGGCTTCAACGTGCTGCACCCGATGGGCTGGGACGCCTTCGGCCTGCCGGCCGAGAACGCGGCGATGGAGCGGAAGGTCAACCCGCGCGAGTGGACCTATGCCAACATCGCCACGATGAAGAAGCAGCTGCAATCGATGGGCCTGTCCCTCGACTGGAGCCGCGAGATCGCCACCTGCGATCCCGACTACTATCGCCACCAGCAGCGCCTGTTTCTCGACTTCCTCGAGAAAGGCCTCGTCACCCGCCGCACGGCGAAGGTGAACTGGGACCCGGTCGACCACACCGTGCTCGCCAACGAGCAGGTCATCGACGGTCGCGGCTGGCGCTCGGGCGCGCTGGTGGAGCAGCGCGAGCTGACCCAGTGGTTCTTTCGGATTTCCGACTTCGCCGAGGATCTGCTGAGCGCCCTCGACGGGCTCGACCGCTGGCCGGAGAAGGTCCGGGTCATGCAGAAGAACTGGATCGGCCGCTCGGAGGGGCTGGAGGTCCGGTTTTCGTTGTCGTCCGCCCCTGCGGGCGCGGCCGAGGCGGTGACGGTGTTCACGACCCGGCCCGACACGCTCTTCGGCGCGCGCTTCCTCGCCATCGCCGCCGACCATCCGCTGGCGGCGACACTCGCGGCGGATCGGCCCGACCTGCAGACCTTCATCGAGGAATGCCGACGGCTGGGCACGGCGCAGGCCGCGATCGACACCGCCGAAAAGCTCGGTTTCGACACCGGGCTGACCGTGCGGCACCCGCTCGACCCGAGCTGGACCCTGCCGGTCTACATCGCGAATTTCGTGCTGATGGAGTACGGCACCGGCGCGGTCTTCGGCTGCCCGGCGCACGACCAGCGCGACTTGGACTTCGCCAACAAGTACGGCCTCGGCAACACGCCGGTGGTCTGCCCCGAGGGGCAGGACCCTGCGACGTTCACGATCACCGACACCGCCTATGACGGCGACGGCCGGATGATCAACTCGGCGTTCCTCGACGGCATGACCACCGACGCGGCTTTTTCCGCCGTCGCCACCCGCCTCGAAGCCGAGGGCGTGGCCGAGACAAAGATCCAGTTCCGGCTGCGCGACTGGGGCGTATCGCGCCAGCGCTACTGGGGCTGCCCGATCCCGATCATCCATTGCGACGCCTGCGGCCCGGTGCCAGTCCCCGTCGCCGACCTGCCGGTGAAGCTGCCGGACGCGGTCTCGTTCGATATCCCCGGCAACCCGCTGGAGCGCGACCACGCCTGGCGCAACGTGCCGTGCCCCAAATGCGGGGCGGCGGCGCGGCGCGAGACCGACACCATGGACACCTTCGTCGACTCGTCCTGGTACTACGCCCGCTTCACCGCGCCCTGGCTGCAGGACGCGCCGACGGACCGGGGTGCGGTCGATCACTGGCTCGCCGTCGACCAATATATCGGCGGCGTCGAGCACGCGATCCTGCATCTGCTCTACTCGCGCTTCTTCATGCGGGCGATGCGCGAGACCGGCTGGTCCGGCGTCTCCGAGCCGTTTGCGGGGTTGTTCACGCAGGGGATGGTCGTCCACGAGACCTACAAGGACGCGGCCGGTGCCTGGGTGCCGCCGGCCGAGATCCGCCTCGACAACGAGGGCGGCACGCGTCGCGCCTTCCACGTCGGCACTGGGGCCGAGATCGCCATCGGCCCCATCGAAAAGATGTCGAAGTCGAAGAAGAACGTCGTCGACCCCGACGACATCATCGCGAGCTACGGCGCCGACACCGCCCGCTGGTTCGTGCTCTCCGACTCGCCCCCCGAGCGCGACGTGATCTGGACCGAGGAGGGCGTGCAGGGCGCCGCGCGCTTCGTGCAGCGCATCTGGCGCCTCGTAAACCTCGCAGCCCACACCGACGGGCAGACGCAAGGCGCCGACGCCCCATTGCGCAAGGCAGCCCACAAGGCGCTGGCCGCGGTGGAGGAGGACGTCGAGCGGCTGCGCTTCAACCGCTGCGTCGCCCATGTCTACACCCTGGTCAACGCCCTCGACGAGGCTTTGCGCGCCGGCAGCACCCGCAAGGTGGCCGCCGAGGCTGCAGGAATCCTGGTGCAGCTGATCGCGCCGATGATGCCGCATCTCGCGGAAGAATGCTGGACCGCCCTCGGCCGCGATGGGCTCGTCGCCGACGCGCCCTGGCCTGCGGTCGAACGGGCGCTCTTGGTCGAGGACGAGATCACCCTGCCGGTGCAGATCAACGGCAAGAAGCGCGCGGACGTCACCGTCCCGAGCGGGGCCGACAAGGCGGCCGTCGAGGCCGCAGTGCTGGCCGACGAGGCGGTGCAGCGGGCCCTCGAAGGACGGTCTCCGAAGAAGGTGATCGTCGTGCCGGGGCGTATCGTGAACCTCGTGGTGTGAAGCCGCGGCTTCACCCCACTCTCGCCGCAGACGAAGCGTAAACCCCGTCATGGCAGGCTGATGACCGGACGCGGCGCTTGCCGTACAAGCTTGAGCATACGAGTCGGGGCGACCACGGACGATGATGCGGTTCGGGACACGAGAGGCGGCTTCCCGCACGATGCGGCTCGCCCTGGCGGCCAGCCTCGCGCTGAGCGTCTCGGCCTGTTTCCGACCGCTCTACGGGCCCACGGCCTCGGGCGAATCGATGCAGGTGGCGCTCGCCTCGGTGCAGATCGACGACGTCATCATGGCGCAGGATCAGGATCGCCTCGGGCATTATCTGCGCAGCGAGTTGATCTTCGGCCTCGACGGGTCGGGCCAGAACGCGACGCCGAAACGCTATCGGCTGAAGTTGCGCGGCAGCGAGTCGGTGACGACGCCGATCGTCTCCTCGACCACGGCGCGCGCTGAAGCCGGCACCATCATCGGAACCATCAACTTCTCGCTGGAAAACCTCGACGGCACCAAGGTCGTCACCGAGGGCGTCGCCACCTCGACCGCGACCTACGATCGCTCGATCCAGCGCTTCGCCAGCTTGCGCGCGGCACGCGACGCCGAAATCCGGCTCGCCAAGGTGCTGGCCGACCAGATCAAGACCCGCATCGCCTCCGTGCTGGCGGTGATCAAGCCTTCGGGCTCTTAAGTTCTTTCGAAGCGTTACGCATCACCGCTCCGACCGACGCATGTCGGCAAGCGCGACTGCGCGCCGCCGCTGATGAGGCGGACGGTCGTCGAGGCGCTAGCCGCGACGACCACTGAGGAAAAAGGCGTCCCATGCCCGACGCGATCACGATCTACGTCGACGCAGATGCCTGTCCGGTGAAGGACGAGACATTTCGCGTGGCGGCGCGGTACGGGCTCCACGTCATCGTCGTCGCCAACAGTTTCATGAACCTGCCGCGCGAGCCCTGGATCGAGCGCGTCGTCGTGAGCGACGGTTTCGACGCTGCCGACGACTGGATCGCCGAACGGGCCGACGCGGCCTCCGTCGTCATCACCAACGACGTGCCGCTGGCGAGCCGTTGCGTGAAGGCGGGCGCCGTCGCCATCGCACCGAACGGCAAGGCCTTCACGGACTCGTCCGTCGGCATGGCGCTGGCGACCCGTAACCTGATGCAGGACCTACGCGAGGCCGGTGCGATCACGGGCGGCCCGAAGCCTTTCTCTCCGAAGGACCGCTCGGCCTTCCTCGGAGCGCTCGATCGGGCGATCGTCAGGCTGCGACGCGAGCGGGGACTATGACATCGCGTTAGGACGGCCGGCGTTCGGGATCTGCGGAAGGCTTGATGGCGGCGCCGTGATCGCTTCCGTCTGCACGGGATCGACGCCTGCCTCAGCCCCGGTTCGCACCTTGCCGGTCGGAAGCCGGTGCGTCCTTCGGCATGACGAAGATCTGGCCCGGATAGATCAGGTTCGGGTCTCGGATCTGGTTGCGGTTGGCATCGTAGATCACGGTGTAGCGCTTGCCGTCGCCGTAGCTGCGCCGGCTGATCTGCCACAGGTTGTCGCCGCGGGTGATCTTTGCCGTGTCGATCTCCGGCACGAACACCGTGGCCGGCGGATCGCCCGGCGTGGGCGCGACGGCCGCCGCCATGTCCGGTCTCTGCGGCTGTGTCGGCAGTTGCTTGGCAGGAGGCGGTGATGCGCCGAGCGGGCTCTGCCTGGGGGCCGAGGTCCCGGCTCCCGGCAGCTTCGGCGACACCGCTTCCGCCGTGCGCTTGTCCGTCTCCGCCGAGAGCATCGCGGCGTTCGATCCCGCCACGCCAGCGGCCGCGTGCGGTTCCGCCGAGGAGGGAGGGGATGCAGCCGATTCGGGGGAACGCGCCGGCTGGGTCTCGGGCTTCGTCGGCGTGCTCGACGCCTCCTTCGAAGCCGTCCTGACCGGGTGCCTTGCCGCCTCCTTGGCGGCGAGCTGGCTTGGGAAGGTGAAGCCGACCTGCGCGCGCTGGCCGACCTTGCCGGACGTGTCGTCGACCTGATCGATGCGGATCTGGTAGCCGCCGGGCTTCACGCCGCGACCGATGGTGAAGGCTATACGACCGTCGGCGCCTGAGCGCCCAGACGCGACGAGCGTGTCGTTGAGGTAGAGGCGCAAGGAGGTCCAGGCTGCCCCCTGCCCCGAAACGAACAGCCGCCCGCCATCCTGCGCATCGACGCTGACGATCTTGACCGGTGTGGATTCGGCCATGGGGGCGGCAGGTTTGCCCCCTGCCGCCGACAGGGCCGCCTCGCGTCGCGGCGGCGTCCCGCCGGCTGGGGCAGGTTTGCCGGGATCCTTGCCCTGTTCGCTCCCCGCATCCCTGGCCGCCTCGGCCGACTTCGGCACGGCAGGGCTCGGCATCGAAAGAACGCGAGTCGGCTTGTCGGGCTCGCTAACGGCGACGAGGGGCTGCGCTTTCCTGTCCCTGTCGATCACTACCACGGCGCTCGCCCGGCCCTCCGTGGTCTTGCCGTCGGGGGTGGTGCTGCGAAGGGTCAGCTCGCTGTTGCCGGGGGGCAGAGTCAGGCTGTCGATGGCGAACTGGCCGGACTCGTCGGCCGTGGCGCGGGCGACCGTCTTGTTGTCGCGCAGCAGCTCCACCGACGCCTTCGGCGCACCGCGGCCCGCGAGTACCGCATCGCCGGAAGGCTCGACGCGAAGGATATCGAGGCTGGGCGTCCTCGCTTCATCCGCCCGCCCCGTTTCCGCTTGCAGCACGCCTCCGGGACCGGCAAGAGGCTTCTTGTTTGGTTCGATGGCGGCTTGGTCACCGGTGTTCGGGCGGGGCTTTTCCGCGTTCGCTTCGGAGCCCGCCTTGCCCTGCGGCAGGTCGGCGGCCGGCCGCGAGGTCTCACCGGTGACGGCGGAGCCCCGGACGCGTTTCAGGAGGTCTCCGGTGCCGAAGAGCGCCGCCACCACGGCCAGCCCGACCGCCGCGCCGATGCCGGCCAGCGCCAGGCCCCGTCCCAAACCCGCCGTCATGGCGTCGTACTCCTCAACGTCCGGCCGAAGCGATGCCGCGCCCCCTCGCGGGCTTGTCGACAACCCGTCTAGATCTCATGACATATCACTGAACATGACGGGAACACCAAGGCGCAGCTGCGGCCCGGGCGGCGAATACCGAGTGTAGGACCGGGCCATCCCGGTTCTTCGCCGGCTCGAGCAGGCTGCGAAAAAGTGGCAACGGGCTTTCGCGCGAAGCCTGCTCTCAACTTTTGAATCGATCACGCTGCGTTTTGATCGATTCGATCAAAACGCAGCGTGATCTAGGATTTGCGAATGTCGCGTAACGCGGGGGGAGGCGGGATCGTGCACCTGAGTTCGGTTTGCGTCTATTGCGGGTCAGGCTTCGGCGGCGATCCGGCGTTCAAGGAAGCCGCAGTGACGGTCGGTCGAGGGCTGGCCAAGGCCGGCATCGGACTCGTCTACGGTGGTGGCAATGTCGGGCTGATGGGCACCGTGGCCCATGCCGCCCTGCAGTCCGGCGGCCACGTCACCGGCATCATCCCGGACTTCCTGAAATCGCGCGAGCGCATGCTCGACGAGATCCAGGAGACGGTGGTCGTCGGTGATATGCACACACGCAAGAAGCTGATGTTCGATCGCGCCGACGCCTTCGTGGCGATGCCCGGCGGCATCGGGACGCTCGAAGAACTCATCGAGCAGATGACCTGGGCCCAGCTCGGCCAGCACGCCAAGCCGATCCTGCTGCTCTCGATCAACGGTTTCTGGGACCCGCTGCTGACGCTGCTCGACCACATGCGCGGCCACGGTTTCCTGCGGCCTGGGCTCGACCCGGCCTTCCTCGTCGCGACCGATGCGGCGGACGTGGTGGGGATGCTGCAGGATGCGGCGGCGCGGCGGGAGCCCTCCCCCGAGGGAGAGAACTTGGTCAAGGAGCGGATGTAGGGGGAGCCGGGCGCCCCGGATATCTTCGAGGCGCCCGCGTCGTTCAGAAAAAGTCGCGCCGGCCACGGCCGTAGTGACCGCCTCCGAAGCCGCGGCCCCGGCCGTAGCCGAACCCATCGTGGTGGTGATGATGGCCGCCGAAGCGCCGGCCGTAGCCGTATCCACCACCGCCGCCATAGCCACGGTAACCACGACCGCGGCCATACCCGCCGCCACCGTAGCCGCCGTAACCGTACTGAACCGACTCGATCAGGCTGCCTGCGTCCGATGTGGCCGTCACGCCGATCGGCGCGGCCGATGCGGGAGCTGCCAGCACCAGTCCGGCTGCGACGACACCGGCCGCGAACGTCATGGATTTGATCAAAGGACTTCTCCTCGGGCGCGCCGCGGAAAGCCCCGGCGCGAAGTCGGGGCTAGCAGGAGCAACCTGAACGCCGGCCGTTGCCGCCTCGCGGCTACGTGATCACGCTCCAAGTGGTCGTCCCGTCCTTGTTGTCCTTCACCGCGACGCCCATCGCGGCCAAGGCATCCCGCACCCGGTCGGACGCCGCCCAATCCCTGGCGGCACGGGCGGCCCGGCGGTCTTCGATCAGCGCCTCGACGGCGGCGACGTCGATCCCGGCGGCCTGGACGCTCGCCTCGGCACGCCCGCTCCGGGTCTGCCCGAGCAAGCCCAGCAGACCCGCGCCGGCCTTGAGCCGTGCGGGCTCGTCCAGCCGGTGCAGCTCGGCCAGCGCCGCAGCCGTGTTGAGGTCGTCGAGGAGCGGTCCCAGCACCGCGGGCGGCACGTCATGCGCCGGCGAAACATCGCCGACGAGGCCGTACCAGCGCTCCAGCGTCCGGTTCGCCTCCTCGAGCCCACGCAGCGTCCAATCGATCGGCTGGCGATAATGCGTCTTCAGCATCGCCAGCCGCACGACCTCACCCGGCCAGTCGGCCAGGACCTCGCGGATGGTGATGAAGTTGCCGAGGGACTTCGACATCTTCTCTCCCTCCACCTGGAGAAAGCCGTTGTGCAGCCAGACATTGGCCATCACGTCGGTGCCGAAGCAGCAGCGCGATTGCGCCACCTCGTTCTCGTGATGCGGAAAGATCAGGTCGATGCCGCCGGCATGGATGTCGAAAGTCTTGCCGAGATGCTTCCACGACATCGCGGAGCACTCGATGTGCCAGCCGGGACGGCCCGGTGCAGCAATGCCCGAGGGTGAGGGCCAGGACGGCTCGCCCGGCTTCGAGGGCTTCCACAGCACGAAGTCGAGGGGCGAGCGCTTGTAGGGCGCGACCTCGACGCGGGCTCCCGCCTCCATCTCGTCAAGGGGCCGCCGCGAGAGGCCGCCGTAATCCGGCATCGAGGGCACGTCGAACAGCACGTGGTCGGCGGCGACGTAGGCGTGACCGGCCGCGACCAGCCCCTCGATCAGCGTGACCATCTCGACGATGTGGTCGGTGGCGCGGGGCTCGATGAAGCGCGGGCGCTCGCCCGCGACGTTCACGTCGTCGGGCATCAGCACGCCCAGATCGCGCACGTCCGCGTGAAAGGCCGCGAGCGTCTCGTCGGTCAGCTCGCGGATGGTGATGCCGCGGAGCGCCGCGCGGGCGTTGATCTTGTCGTCCACGTCCGTGACGTTGCGGGCGTAGGTGACGTGGGCGTCGCCGTAGAGGTGGCGTAGCAGCCGAAACAACAGGTCGAAGACGATGATCGGCCGCGCGTTGCCAATATGGGCCGCGTCGTAGACCGTGGGGCCGCAGGCATAGACGCGCACATGCGTCGGATCGATCGGCGTGAACGCCGCCTTCTCGCGCGTCAGCGTGTTGTAGAGCCGCAACGTCGGCGTCATCAGAGTCCATCCCGCTCGGAGCCGCCCGTCCCGCGCCGCCTGCGCCGGTCCTGGCCCCTATCCCGTTGTGCCGTGGCCGCTTTCGCGAGGAACCTCACCCGGCCCCGCCGCCCCTGCCACCGTCCCGCCCCATTGCCCGACGGCGCTGTGGCGCATGGGCGACGGTCGCGGCCGCCTGCATCCGCTACCCCAAAACGGTGATCGATTCGAGAACGACCCCGCCGATCGCTCGACGACGAGCTGTTGCGGCAAGGGTTTGTTTACCGAGCCGTTCGAACACTCCGCAATCGCGCGAAACCGATTCACGAGGTCCCGACCATGCGCCTTCAGGCCGCCGCCGTCTTCGCTCTCGCCCTGGTCTCCGCCGCCGCGACCCAGGCCACCGCCGCCGAGACCGCTGCCGTCCCGCATGTCGAAAAGGCCTTCCTGATCCCGGCCAACGAGGGCTACGGCACCGGCGAGTGCCTCACCGGCGGCAACAGCGAATGCGGTCAGGTCGTCGCCAACGCCTGGTGCGAGTCGCAAGGGTTCGCCTCCGCCACCTCCTACGGCGTCGCCGCTCAGGACGAATACACCGGCGCCATCGACATCACCCCCGTCCGCAAGGCCGCCGAGCGCCCGATCCGCATCACCTGCCAGGATTGATTTTTTTGGGGTTGTTCGGCTTCCGGCTGACGTTCGGTGTCTAGGATTGTAGTATCGGCCTCTCGACTTTGGGGGCCGATACCATGAAGCGCATCGGCATCATGGCCTTTCGCGAAGCCCTCGACATCCATCTCGATCGCGTCGAGACTGAGGGCAGCGAGTTGGTGATCACCCGCCGCGGATGCCCCGATCTCGTGATCCTGCCGCGATCCGAGCTCGAAGGCCTCAAAACGACTCGACGGATTCTCGAATCGCCGGTGGACGCGGAGCGCCTCCGAAGGTCGATCGCGGAGCTCGATGCTGGTCTTGGCCAGCAGCATGACGTCATCGAGCCTTGAGTCGGAAGAATCACCCCTTCGCGAAGTCCCCGCACTTCTGCGAGGCTTCCGTGCCCCACGGCATCAGCGGCACGGCGGAAGTCGAGTTCTTCGGTGAGCCCTGCACCACGCGGTCCGAATAGACCATGTAGATCAGCGTGTTGCGCTTCGCGTCGCAGCCGCGCACGATCTGCATGGACTTGAAGATCAGCGAGCGGCGCTCGCTGAACACCACCTCGCCCTGCTTGAACTTCTCCTTGAACACCACCGGCCCGGTCTGTCGGCAGGCGAGCGAGATGTCGGAGACGTCCTCGGCCAGCCCGAGGGTGCCCTTGATGCCGCCCTTCTCGGGCTGGGTGTACCAGCAGGCGACGCCGCTCACGGCAGGGTCGTCGATGCCGTAGACCACGAGCTTGTCGTTCGGCGTCAGCGGCCGCCAGACCGTGGACTTGTCGAAGATCCGGTCGGGATCCTCCGCCCGCGCCGGCACCGTCGCGCCAGCCAGCACCATCGCCCCAAGCAAGGCCATCCCGCACCGCATGGTGCCCGTTCGCCACATCATCGCACCATTCCCCTCCAAACTCGGCCGTGAGGATGTGGTGTGTCTGTCGCCGCCGCGCGAGGGGGGCTATCCTGTCTGGCAGTCGACACGGTCGCGCCCCGATTCACACGAGCCGGACATCGCCCTCCCGTGACACGCATCGCGTTTTTCCCATGCCGCTGATCGCCCCGACCCTTCGCCGACGCGCCGCCGCCGCCGCGATGGGCGCGCTCGCGCTCGGCACGGTCCTGCCGGCCTCTGCGAACCCGTTCGCGTGCCAGCGCTACAAGGCCGAACTCGCGAGCCTGAACGACAACGGCGCCACGCGACGCGCCCTGCAGAGCGAGATCGGCCGGCTCGAATCCTATTTCCGCTCGCTCAACTGCGAGGGCGGCAAGTTCCTGTTCTTCGATACGCGCCCGCCCCAATGCGGCGCGGTCGAGCAGCGCATTCGCGCGCTGAATGCCGGCTACGGTGCGCAGAACGGCGAGGTCGTCGCGGCCCGCCGCCGCCAGTTGCTCGCGGCGATCGGAACCGCCTGCACGGATCCGACCCTGCCGGCCGACGGCGATCCGGTCTCGCAGACGGCGCGCGGCGGCGGAAAGGTGATCTGCGTCAAGACCTGCGACGGCTCGTATTTCCCGATGAACAACCTGCCGGACGGGCGCGGCGGGGCGGACGAGATGTGCCAGGCACTCTGCCCGGGCACCGAGGCCGTCGCCTATTCGATGCCGAACAGCGACGAGGGCCTGCGCTCGGCCGCCACCATCAAGGGCAGCCGCGCCTATGCGGCTCTGAAGACCGCCTTCAAGTTCCGGACGCAGTTCGAACCGAACTGCTCCTGCAAGCGCGAGGGCCAGAGCTGGGCGCAGTCGCTCGCAAAGGCCGAGAGCATGCTGGTCCGGCACAAGGGCGACATCTTCGTGACCCCGATGCAGGCCGAGCGCCTGTCGCGGCCGCCCAAGGTGCGCCTGACCCTCGTCGGCCGGGCCGACAAGACTGCCGCCGAGCTCGCCGCAGACGCGGCCAGCCGCACCGGAACCGACACCACGGCCACCGCCGGTCCGGTCGATGCGGCTCTGGCCGTGGCCAAGGCGAACCAGGACCGCACGAACGTGCGCGTGATCGAGCCGTCGATGATCCCGGTTCCGGCGCGCGGCGGCACGCCCTGAGGTCTGTTTTCGGATCGGCTCCGGGCTTTCGAACAGCTTGTCCTGCCGCACCCGTCAGCTGGCCGCCAAGTCTCTGACCCGGCAGGCTTTCGTCGGCCTGCGACGCGATGCGCCGGCGGCGTGGCCGCCCCTGCTGCAATTTGACGCCTTCGAATTCGGAACCATATCGCACGGACGCCGTTCGGAAGCCCCGATCGGGTTTCCACAACTTTGGACGAAGGTGACTGAATGCGGATGACCCGCTCGCTGCTTCTGACCGGCACGATCCTGCCGGCGTTGATCCTGGCCGCGCCGGCCTGGGCACGCTCCGTCGACGACTCGCCATCCGCACGGATGGAGATGGCGCAGCTCGGCGAAGATGGCCCCCCCGGACGTGGCGGCGGTGGCGCCGGACCGCGTGGCGCTGGCGGCGAGCGCGGCGGCGGATTGGAGCGTGGTGGCGG
>NZ_VRVE01000067.1:0-23505 GCF_008040035.1 Methylobacterium sp. WL9 | reverse complement strand
ACCGTCACCGACCTCCGGCAGGCGATCCAGAACGCGTTCGCTGCCTTCACCCCTGCCGAATGTCGCAACTACCTCGCCGCCGCTGGATACGATGCATACGATCCAGCATGATCGGATGCGGCTCTAGTGCATCGCCGGTCTGGTGACGATGGTGGGGCTGACGAACGGCGTTGAGCTGCTCGGTTCGGTTGGCCAGATGACGACCTCTGGCGCAGGCGGCTGGTAGCCGAGTGACGAGTGAGGACGAATGCTGTTGTCGTGCCTGCGCCATTGCTCGATCACGACGCTGGCCTCTTTGAGGGTGTGGAACACCTCGCCGTCGAGAAGTTCGTCCCGCAGTTTGGCGTTGAAGCTCTCGCAATAGCCGTTCTCCCACGGACTGCCCGGCTCGATGTAGGCGGTCTGCGAGCCAACGGCTGCGATCCAGTCCTGGACCGCTTTGGCGATGAACTCCGGCCCGTTGTCCGAGCGGATATGACCCGGCATACCGCGCAGGCTGAACAGATCCGAGAGAACATCGATCACGTCGAGTGTCTTCAGCTTGCGAGATATACGGATAGCCAGGCACTCGCGCGTGAACTCATCGATGACGTTCCGCATCCGGTACTTGCGACCGTTGTGTGTGCGGTGCTCGACGAAGTCGTAGGACCAGACATGGTCGGGACGCTCCGGTCGCAGCCGCATGCACGAGCCGTCGTTGAGCCAGAGGCGCGACCGCTTCGGCTGGTGTGCGGGAACCTTGAGCCCCTCTCGTCGCCAGATCCGTTCGACGCGCTTCACGTTCACCGTCCAGCCATTACGCCGGAGCATCGCCGTGATCCGACGGTAGCCGTAGCACCCGTACTGGAGAGCGAGAGCGACGATGGCAGCCGTCAGAGCGACCTCGTCCTCGACTACGACGGCGGATGTGCGTTGCGTCGAGCGATGCTGGCCCAGGACACGGCAAGCGAAGCGTTCCGACACGCCGTGCTCGGCAACAACGTGGTCGACACAAGCCCGGCGGCGAGCCGGGCTCAGAAGTTTCCCGAAGCCGCCTCCTTCAAGATGAGCTTCTCAAGGGTGAGGTCAGAGATCGCCCTGCGCAGGCGCAGGTTCTCCGTCTCCAGGGATTTCAGCCGCTTGACCTGATCACCCTTCAAGCCGCCGTACTCGGAACGCCAGCGATCGTACGTGACCTCGGTCACCGCGATGGATCGAATTGCTTCAGCCACCTTGCGTCCTTGCGAGACCAAAACATCCACTTGACGAAGCTTGGCGACAATCTCTTCAGCCGTAAGCTTCTTCCGTCCCATGATGACATCCTCCACATGGCTCAAAGCCATACCTCAGGGAGGACCACTTTTCAGGGGCAGGCCAGCCGGCTGAAGGGCTCAAACACGCTCTGAGGGCAGACCTCTGCCCAGCTGCCCCGGGCCGCTCGCGAGCGAACGCCGACCGGTACCCACAGTGTGGGCTTCCTTCGAGTTTCGATCGAAAGCGGCAAATCTACCGCACGCAACACGATGCCAGACCGCTTTTCTGAAAAAGTCATTTCAGATCAGCATTCGACGAGATGGAAAGTGTTTTCTGTTATAAAGCCTAGATCGTATTCAAATCCTTACTACAGATGTCCCTGCAATAAGGGGACTGAAATGTCAGAAACTTTCCAAAATTCGGTGTTTGGCGCCGGCAAATCATCGCTCGGCGCTAGTGTTCTTGGAGGATATACCGGGACGACGCTTGCCAGCGGAGCCGCGAGCGTGACCGTGAACGGAACGATCAATCGGCCGAACTCGCCCGTCACCCTCGATCTTAATATCGGTGGCATTTTGGAGGCAGGGTTACCCGGCACCTACACTGGTTTCAGCCTGCCACTCGTAGGAACCGAACCAGTTTACTACTTCGATGTTACGCCTACCGGGTTTCAGGCGCCGGTCACTGTGGCTGTCAGCGCCGGATCACTTCCGCCGCTGAATCTGTTGACCCCGATCAACAGATTGGACGTGACTGCTCCCGACAGCCCGTCGATCGTCTGCTTCGTCACCGGCACGCTGATCCAGACGACGCGCGGCGACGTCGCGGTCGAGGATCTCGCGGTGGGCGACCTCACGGTCACCGCCTCCGGTGCGCAGCGCCCGATCCGCTGGATCGGAAGCCGCACGATCGATTGCACGCGCCATCCCCGTCCGGCCGAAATCCTGCCCGTGCGCATCGCGGCCGGCGCCTTCGCCGAGAACCGGCCCTCGCGCGACCTGCTCGTCTCCCCCGGCCACAGCCTCTGCTTCGACGTGCTCGGCGAGGTGCTGATCCCGGCCTCGTCGCTCGTCAACGGGACGACGATCACCCATCAGGACGTCGAGACGGTGACCTACTGGCACGTCCAGCTCGACAGCCACGATATCCTGATCGCCAACGGCCAGCCGGCCGAGAGCTATCTCGACATGGGCAACCGCTCTTTCTTTGCGGACGGCGACGTGGTCGCACTCGACGCGACGCCCGATGCCGACGCCGCCGCGCGCACCCATGCCGATTTCTGCCGCCCGTTCCACGCCGGAGGCGCGCTGGTCGACGCCGTGCGCGGACAGGTCCAGGCTCGCGCCGAACGTCTCGGCTGGCGGCACGACGACGCCCCGTGGGCGGACATGCACATGATGGTGGACGGCGAACGGATCGACGCCGACACGCACGGCCTCGGCGCCCGCTTCGTGCTGCCGGCCTCAGCGAAGGACGTCTGGCTGATCTCGCAGACCAGCGTGCCGTGCGAAGTCTCGAGCAATCCGGACCCGCGCCGTCTGGGCCTCTGCATCCAGGGCATCACGATCGACGACGGCGTCGGCGATAAGCGCTCCGTCGCGCTCGACGATCCCCTGCTCTGCCTCGGCTTCCACGACTGCGAGGAGGGCGTGCGGCGCTGGACGGCGGGGCGGTCCCGGCTTCCGGCGGCCCTGTTCGACGGCTGCCGTGGCACGGTGTTCCTGCGCATCGAACTCGTGCGCCATGCCTTGCCGCGCTGGGTCGCGCCCGAGGCGGCCGTCGCCGTCGAGACCATGCGTGGCGCTCCGCTCCTGAGCCTGGTCGCCGCCTGATGGCGGCCGCCCTCGAGGCCGGCGCCTCGGGGGCGGCGCCGCGTGGTACGGTCACCGGCATGAGACGAGCGATGCTCCAAGGTAGCCCCGTCCCAATCGGCCAGGACAAGGCGCGCCCCGTACCGAAGGTACTGTACTGGCGCGAGACGACGGACGCGCAGCCGTTCGAGACCGGCATCCAGCGCGTCACCCGCCGTCTCGCCGACGGGCTCGTCCGGCGCGGCTTCGATCTGGCGGCGACAGGCTGGGATCCGGTGCGCCGGCTGTTGCGCGTATGCGAGACCGCGGCAGGCCCGGGAGCGGAATGGCTGCTGCTCCCCGAGATCCCGATGTCGATGCTGGGCGAGGGACCGGATCCGATCCAGCTCGCCCACGCGCACGGGCTGCGTGCTGCCGCGATCGTTCATGACCTCATCCCCATCCGGCTGGCGCAGCTCTACGGGCCGCTCGAACGGGCCGTGTACCGGCGCTACTTCCGCATGTTCGCCGGCGCCGACCTTGTCTTCGCGACGACCGGTCTCGTGGCCGGGCACCTGCGCGCATATCTGGAGGCGGAGGGCCTGAGGGTTCCGCCGATCGCGGTGGTGCCGCTGCCGGGCCAGTTCGCGGATCGGCCGCGGGTGCGGGAAATCTCCCCGCCGCGTCGGCCGGACGAGCCGCTTCGGCTGCTGACCGTCGCGACCTGGGAACCGCGCAAGAACCTGCCGCGGCTGCTGCGCGCGGTGCGGCTGGCACAGGACCGGAGCGGGCAGGCGATTCACCTGACCCTGATCGGACGCCGCACCGGATACGCCGACCACGACGCCGAGATCGAAGCGCTGCTCGCCGTCACGCCGGGAGCCACGGCACAAGGCCGCATCGGGGATGGCCGGCTGGCCGGGCTGTATGATGCCCACCACGCGAGCGTGTACCCGTCCTGCGAAGAGGGGTTCGGGATGCCCGTCCTGGAAAGCCTCTGGCTGGGGCGGCCCTGCCTCTGCCATGCGGGCTCGGCGATGGCGGAGGTGGCGCCGGGCGGCGGCACGCTCATGACGGACATGGACGGCGACGACGGCGTCGCCGCGGGCCTGATACGGCTGGCCACCGAACCGGCCATGCTCGAACGCCTTACGGCGGAAGCGGTCGCACGCCCGCTGCGGACCTGGGACGACTACGCCGCGGACGTGGCGGAACGGCTGCGGCAAGGGATCTCCGACGGCCCGTGAGGGGCCGCGAACCGGAACGAGCCGTGCGAAGCGGCCCGTTCCGGTCTCGACGGGTCAAACCACCCGGTGCGAGGGCGGCTTCGGCGGCGGGGCGGGAAGCTCGACGAGTTCGCCCGTGAGCGGATTCAGGATCACCACATCAGCCTCCTGTGGTTGGCTGCGTGGCGGCATGGCCCGCCCCAAACCGGGCGAAAGCTTGTCCGTGCGCGTTGTCCACAGGGTGGACGGCCGGATCTCCCGCTCCCGTCGTCGCGGGCGCGGCACACGAGGACTGGGGCAAGGGCGGGGAGGGGCCGGCGCCGCGATGCAGGTTCGGCGGACCGGCCGTCGAATCAGGCGATGCGCTCGAGCCCGATCCCGAGTTTTTCCGGGCCGCGCAGGGAGGCGCCCGGCCGATAGGGCGGCGGGTCTTGTAGCAGGCGCGGGGCGACGAAGCGGCGCACGAGGGCGTTCAGCGCGATCTCGGTCTCGATCCGGGCGAGCGGCGCGCCGAGGCAGTAATGCAGGCCGCCGCCGAAGCCGAAATGCTGGTTGTCCTCGCGGTCGGGGTCGAAGCGGTCCGGATCGGCGAAGCGGGCCGGGTCGCGGTTGCCGGCGGCGAAGAGCAGGATGACGGGGGCTCCCGCCGGAATGGTGGTGCCGGCAATGTCGATGTCGCCGAGCGCCTTGCGGGTCCGGAAATGCACCGGCGGCTCGTAGCGCAGCAGCTCCTCGATGAGACGCGGGGCGCGCTCGGGATCCCGGCGCAGCTTGTCCAGCTCCTCGGGGTGCCGGATCAGCGTCAGCATGCCGTTGGTGATGAGGTTCACCGTGGTCTCGTGGCCGGCGACCAGGAGCAGGATCGCCGAGGCGATCAGGTCGAAATCCCCCATGGCGGGCTTGCCGGGCTCGGGGTTGGCGAGGCCGCTGAGCATGTCGTCGGCGGGGTTCTTGCGTTTCTCCTTGATCAGGCCGCGCATGTAGTCGGAGATCGCGTCGAAGGCGGTGGCGGTGGCGTGGCGCGCCTCCTCGTCGCCGCGGGAATCCGGCTCCAGGGCCGTGGCGAGCACCGTCGCCCATTTCTGGAACTGCTCCTCGTCCTCCTCCGGCACGCCGAGCAGCCGGCAGATCACCATCACCGGCAGCGGATAGGAAAAGTCCTCGACGAGGCAGATCTCGTCACGGCCCTGAAGCTTGTCGATCAGGTCCTCGACGATGCCTTCGACCTCGCGGTGGACGCCGCGGACCCGGGGGATGGTGAACTGCTCCATGACGATGGCGCGAAGCGTATCGTGATCCGGTGGATCGCGAAAAATCAGCGGCCGGTGCGCGTTGACGACGCGGTTCTTGATCGGGTTGACGATCCAGTCCTTGAACGGGTTGCCGGTGGGCGGCCGCTGCGAGGGCGGCAGGTCTTCCGAGCTCAGGCGCGGATCGAAGATCAGGCCCCGGATCGCCGCGTGGGTGCTCACCACGTAGCTGCCGTCGCCCTGGCGCGACACGGGCGTCTCCCGGAGGCGCGCATAGAGCGGGTAGGGGTCTGCCCGGTTGGCCGGGTCCGTGACCTCGGCGAAGAGCGTGTCGTGCGACATGGCGGGGTGTCTCAACGCGAACGGGGCTGGGGAAAATCCGGAACCCCGAAATCCTTGATCGACTGGTCGGTGGCGCCGAGGATCGGCGGGAAGGCGGCGCCGGCCTCGATGCGCTCGGCATAGGCCGGCAGCCAGCGGGCCTGGTCGAAGGAGATCGCGGCGATCGTACGCCCCTCGCGCCCGTAGACGGCGAGGAAGCGGCGCGAGGCCCGCGAGCCCTGCATCACGGCCACCGTGTCGGCACCGTCCGCGAGGCCGACGCCCTTGATGTTGATGCCGAACTGGCTCGACCAGAAGGCGGGCAGGTGCCGGTATTCCTGCTGGTCGTCCTCGGCCGCCAGCATGTTGCGCGCGGCGTGGCCCGCCTGCGCGACGGCGTTGCCCCAGTGCTCGAAGGCCGCGAGCCGGCCGACATGGAGCGGGTTCGGGGTGCGCGCGACGTCGCCGGCGGCGTAGATGCCGGGGGCCGGCTGCCCGTCCGCGTCGAGCGCCCGGCAGGCGACGTCGCAGGTCAGGCCGCCTTCGTCCGCCATCAGGCCGGCATCGGCCAGCCAGCCGGTGTCGCGGGTCGCGCCGAGCGCCACGATCACGCAATCCGTCTCGATCGCCGCGCCCTGCTTCAGCCGCGCCCGGCAGACCCGGCCGGCGTCATCGGCCTCGAACGCGTCGACATGAGTGCCGGGCCGGAAGTCGACGCCGGCCGTGTCGAGGCAGGAGACGATGACGCCCCCGATCCGGCTGCCGAGGATGCGGGCGAGCGGCGTCGGGTTCGGATCGGCGAGGGTGACGGCGAGGCCGAGATCGCGACAGCAGGAGGCCGCCTCGCAGCCGATCAGGCCGGCGCCGACGATGAGCACGCGCTTCGGGCCGGCGGCCAGGGCGGAGCGCAGGGCCGCGGCGTCGTCCCGGCTGCGCAGGGTGTGGATGCCGGAGGGCAGCGGGCCGGTCTTTTCCGTGACCGGCCAGGACCGCGCCCGGGCGCCGGTGGCGATCAGCAGTTTTTCGTAGGGCAGCGCGCTGCCATCCGCGAGGCGCAGCATGCGTGCGGCCCGGTCGAGTCCGACCGCCGGCTGGCCGAGCCGCCAGGTCGCGTCGAGATCGACGAGGTGGGGCAGGGCGGTGGCGTCGGGGCGCAGCTCCCCGGCGAGCACGTGCTTCGAGAGCGGTGGCCGGTCGTAGGGCTGGTAGGGCTCGTCGCCGACGAGGGTGAGCGGGCCGGCATAGCCGCCGCGCCGCAGGGCCTCCGCCCCGCGCAACCCCGCGAGCGAGGCGCCGACCACGACGACGCCGCGATCCGCGCTCACGCCTTCGCTCCCGTATCGAAGCTGATCGCCCGGACCGGGCAGGCCTGGGCCGCCCGCGCGATCTCGGCCTGCTTTTCGGAGGGCGGGGTGGGGTCGTAGAACAGGATCTCGTGGCCGCGCATCTCGAACTGCTCGGGCGCGGCGTAGCAGCACTGGGCGTAGCCCTGGCAGCGGTTGAGATCGACCACGACCCGCAGGGGGCGGGCTCCGGTCTCGTGAGGTTCGGTCATCGAAGGCCTGGATCGGGACGGGACGGACAGAGGATCACAGGCCCAGATAAGGGCCGCCCTGCTCGCCGGGATGCGGCATGAGGTGCGGGATCGAGCGCAACGGTGTGCCAGTGGCGAGAGACAGCACAAGGGCCGCGGCGCCGGAGACCAGGCGGGCCGGGACGCTGGCGGGAGACGCGATGCGGATCGGGATCGAGGTCATGACGCTCTCCTGTGCCGTGCCGGCGAGCCGGCATCGTTGGATGGTACCGCGCGCAACGGTGCGGATGGAGCGGGACGGCTCCTGTCGGAGCGCGGCCCGGCCCGGGTGAGATCGTCCAGTGCGGACAGGATTTCGTGCCGTGCGTCGCGGCCCGCGAGGGCGTCCGACAGCATTGCGGCACGCTTCCTGAACCGGGGATCGGCGAGCACGGTTCCGGTCGCCCCGCGCAGGGCAGCCGCGCTCGGCGTGTTGGTCGCGAGGTTCAGGCCGGCGCCGGACCAGCCGACGCGGGCGTTGATCTCGGCCTTGTCCTCGGTGAGGCCGGCCGAGACGATCGGCACGCCGGCCGCCAGGGCCATCGAGACGCTGCCATAGCCGCCATTGGTGACGAACAGGTCGACCTTCGGCAGCAGCGCGTCGAAGGGCAGGAAGGGCGCGACCCGGGCGTTGGCCGGGATCGGCACCCCGATCTCCTCCACCGGCCGCCCTCCCGTGGTGGCGATCACCAGAAGGTCGTCACGCTCGGCGAGCGCCTGGAGCGCCGGCTCCAGCAGCTCCGAAAGGTCGTGGTTGGCGAGCGTCCCCTGCGTCACCAGCACCACCCGCCTGCCGCCGTCGAGCTCGGGCCACCAGTCGGGGCGGGGTTGGCCGGACGGAGGGGCGCTCGACAGCATCCCGACGAAGCGGAGGCCCGGCGGCAAGGTGCCGTAGTCGTACTCGAATTCCGGCACGGTCGGCTGCAGGAAGGCGTCCGGCAGCACGGCGATGGAGTGGGGCAGGGAGGCCGGCAGCGGCGGCAGGCCCATGCGGGCGAGAACGGCGTCGGTGTAGGCGCGCACCGGGTTCACGAAGGCGGCGTCCATGCCGGCGCCGAGGACGGCGTAATGCGCGCGCTCGGCCTCCGTCTTCGCCGGCGGCAGGCCCATGCCGACGGGCGCCCTGTCGGGCCGGTCGAGGAACAGGAAACTCACGTTGACGGTGACGATCGGCGGGCGCGGGCGCTCGGCATCGAGCAGCAGCGGCAGCACGCCGAGGAACATGCTGCCGGCGACGACGACGTCCGGGCGTTCGCGGGCGATCAGCGCGCGCAGGGCTTCGGCCTGCACCGGCATCGGATCGATGAAGCGTCGCTCGAACTCGCGGCGGTAGCGCTCGGGCCCGGCGGGCAGGCTCGTCTCGCGGAATTCCGAAGCGCCATCGTCGGGATAGGACGCGAAGCGCAGGCCCGCGCCCTCCACCTTCATCGCGAAGGCGGCGGAGGTCGTGAC
This sequence comes from Methylobacterium sp. WL9, assembly GCF_008040035.1. Classification (NCBI taxonomy): domain Bacteria; kingdom Pseudomonadati; phylum Pseudomonadota; class Alphaproteobacteria; order Hyphomicrobiales; family Methylobacteriaceae; genus Methylobacterium; species Methylobacterium sp. WL9. The sequence goes on along the minus strand of NZ_VRVE01000067.1, from coordinate 14,660 downwards.
GAGAACGTCGTCGCCGCGCTCGGCCAGCAGGCGGCCGATGGCGAGGAGTGGGTTGATGTGCCCCATGAGGGGCGTGGCGGCGATCAGGACCTTCATCGCGCTTGTCCTTGGGCTGCGGCGGGGCGTTGCCCTGGAGATCGTGCCCCGCAACCTCAGGGTTACCCCGTGCGCCGCTCGTGTGTGCGGTGCCGCACGAAACTACATCAGGTCCTTGGGCGGGACGCCGGGCGGCTCCTTCATCGCGTCGAAGGGGACCACGGCCATGAGGTGGCCGTCGCTCATCTTCACGACGTTGAACTGCTTCCCCGTGGCCTTGTCGGTGGCGACCGCGACCATGAGTTCCTTCGGCGCGAACGGCGTCACCGCAAAATCATGGCCCCAGGCGCCGACGAGACCCGAGAGGGAGGCGAACGCCGTCCCCGTGCCGGCCAGGAACCCCGCCAGCAGAATCGATCCCTTCAGCATCGCAGAGCTCCCATCGCAGGCGGCCGCATCGCAGCCGCTGCGAAATCTTCGCCCTGCCGGATCGGCGGGTTACGCGCGCCGCATCGCCCGGCCGAGCAGCAGTGTCAGGAGGCCGGCCGCGATCATGATCGCGGCGATGGCCGCGAGCGCGAGGTCGAAGCGGCCGGTGGCGTTCTTGATCCAGCCGACGAGGTAGGGACCGATGAAGCCGCCGAGCCCGCCGACGGCGTTGATCAGCGCGATACCCCCGGCGGCGGCGCTGCCGGTGAGGAGCGCGGTGGGCAGGGTCCAGAAGGTCGGAAGCGCGCAGAAGACGCCGAGCGTCGCAAGGCTCAGCAGCGCCATCGCCGCGACCGGCGCATCGGTCTGTCCGGACAGGGCCAGCGCCAGCCCGCCGAGGATCGCCGGGATCGCGACGTGCCCAATACGCTCCTGCCGCCGGTCGGAGCGGCGCGTCCAGGCGATCATGCCGGCCGCCGCGACCACGTAGGGAACCGCCGCGACGAAGCCGGTCTGGAGCGTGGTCAGCCCAAACCCCTTCACGATCTGCGGCAGCCACAGGCCGATGCCGTAGAGGCCGGCGCTGAGCCCGAGATAGACCAGGGCGAGCCCCAGCACCTGGGGATGCACCAGCGCCTGCCTCAGCCCGATTTTTTCGCGCGCCGTCGCCCTCCGGTCGCGTTCGATCTCCCGGGCGAGTTCGTCGCGCTCGGCGGGTGTCAGCCACGCCGCCGCCTCCGGCCGGTCGGTGAGGACGAAGAGCACTGCGATCCCGAGGAGCAGGCTCGGGGCCGCCTCCAGCAGGTAGAGCCATTGCCAGCCGGCGAGACCGTGCGCCCCGTCGGCGGCGGCCATGATCCAGGCCGAGAGCGGCGAGCCGATCGCCGCCGAGACCGGCACCGCCATCATGAAGGTGCCGACGATGCCGGCGCGGCGCTCGGAGGGGTACCAGTAGGTCAGGTAGAGGATGATGCCGGGAAAGAACCCGGCCTCGGCCAGACCCAGCAGGAACCGCACCAGGAAGAACGAGCGCTCGCCCACGACGAAGGCGGTGGAGGCCGAGACCAGCGACCACGAGATCATGATCCGCGCGATCCAGGCCCGCGCGCCGACCTTTTCGAGGACCACGTTGCTCGGCACCTCGAACAGGAAATATCCGAGGAAAAAGACGCCCGCCCCGAACCCGTAGACCGCCGCCGACAGGCCGAGGTCGCGGTTCATGGTCAACGCCGCGAAGCCGACGTTCACCCGGTCGAGATAGGCGACGAAATAGCAGAGCATCAGGAACGGCAGCAGCCGCCAGGACACCTTGCGCATCAGGGCATCGGTCATCGGATGGTTCGTTGCTTCGCGCGCGGCGGGACTGCCCGGGGGTGCCATAGCCCGAAAATGCCGGCGCGGCGTGCCGGAGCGCTTTCCGACGAAACGCTGCCGGTTCGTCGAAGGACGGCCCGGCAGCCCGGGAACCGCCGGACCGATGCGATCGGATGGGATACGCATCGAGCCGGAAAAGTGTTTACCGAGCCGCCGCCCCATTTTGGGTCGGCGCGTGCCGCCATGTCCCGCCCTGCCCGAACCGATCAGCAAGCGTGCAGCGCCATGACAACCGACCATCGAGCCCCCGCCGACAGCGGCGAGGCGCCGCTCCGGCTCCCGAACGGCGAACGCGTCCTCGTCGCCGGCACGTCGAGCGATCTCAGTGTGTTCGGTCCGCTGAAGGTGCTCGACGGCGACTGGGAGCCTCATCTGCGCGCCTGCTTCGCCCGGCTGGTGCGGCGCGATTGGACCTGCCTCGACATCGGCGCGAATATCGGCGCGCACACCCTCGGCCTCGCCTCGCTAGCCGGTTCGGTGATCGCCTTCGAGGCGGCCGACCGCAATGCCGCGCATCTGCGGTTCAACGTCGATCGCTCCGCCGATGCCGGCCGCGTCAAGGTCGCCAACCTCGCCCTATGGGACGCGCCGGCATGGCTGAGCATGGCCGCGGCCGAGGAGGTCGAGGGCTGCACCTTCGTGGCGTGCGGGGACGCGGCCGACAGCCTGACGCGGCTGCGTGCCAACATCCCGTCCGTGGCCGAGCGCGAACTGAACCTGACCCTCGACGCGGTCGAGGCCATGCGGCTCGACGACTGGCTCGACGTGCATCCGGTCCGCCGCCTCGACCTGATCAAGCTCGACGTCGAAGGCTCCGAGCGCCGCGTTCTGAGGGGCGCGCGCCGCACGCTCGACTGGTTCCGGCCGATCCTGATCACGGAATACAATCCCGGCTGCGCGACGCGATATTTCGGCGAGCCCGCGGACGCCTATTTCCACGATCTCCGTGTGCTGTTCTCCAGCATCCGGCTCATCGAACAGGACGGCACGCCGTCGGAGCCGATCGCGGATTGGGAGACGCTGGCCGCCCGGCTCTCGGCCGGCAAGGGCTGGGAAGACCTGTTGTGCGAGTACTGACCGGGGCGCAGCTCCGACGCTGAGGCGCGTCCTCCACATGCCCGCGGCACTCAATGCACCGCGAGCGACGCCCCCGGCTTGTCGTGCGTGCCGTGGCGCTCGACCAGCGTCGCGCTGGCCGCGTTGAGGCCGACGACCTCCACCTCGTGCCCGCGGGCGCGGGCCTTGAGGACGACGCTGTCGAGGGCGGCAACCGCCGAGATGTCCCAGAAATGCGCGGCGTGCACGTCGATGACGAGGCGCTCCACCGGCTCCAGCACGTCGACGGCGTCGGCGAAGGTGCGGGCGGAGGCGAAGAAGACCTGTCCGGTGACCCGGTAGGTCCGCACACGCCCGTCCGGCGAGAGATCGGACGTCACCCGGTTCAGGCGCGAGACCTTGCCGGCAAAGAACACCCCCGAGAGCAGCACGCCGACGAGCACGCCCAGCGCCAGGTCGCGGGTGGCGACGACCATCGCCACGGTGGCGAGCATCACGGCGGACGAGGGCAGGGGGTTGGTGCGGAGCGCCGCGAGCGAGCGCCAGGAGAAGGTGTTGAGCGAGACCATGATCATCACCGCCGTCAGCGCCGCCACCGGCACCACGGCGAGCAGGTCCTGCAGCGCCACGAGCAGCACCAGCAGGAAGCTGCCCGCCACCAGCGTCGAGAGCCGGCCGCGGGCGCCCGAGGAGACGTTGATCACGGACTGGCCGATCATGGCGCAGCCGCCCATGCCGCCGAACAGGGCCGAGGCGATGTTGGCGACGCCCTGGCCGGCGCATTCGCGGTTCTTGGAACTGCCGGTGTCGGTCATGTCGTCGACGATCTGCGCGGTGAGCAGGCTCTCCAACAGGCCGACGGCGGCGAGCGTCGCGGCGTAGGGCAGGAGGATGTGCAGCGTCTCGAAGGTGAGCGGCACCTGCGGCAGACTGAGGCTCGGCAGGGTCGAGGGCAGGGCGCCGAGATGCGCGACGGTGCGCACGTCGAGGTGGAACGCGGCGGTGACCGCCGTCAGCACCGCGATGGCGACGAGGGGCGAGGGCACGGCGCGGGTGAGGCGCGGCAAGCCGTAGATGATGGCGAGGCCGAGCGCGATTAGCCCGTATGTCGCCGTCGGCACGCCGATCAGCTCAGGCAACTGCGCCAAAAAAATCAGGATCGCCAGGGCGTTGACGAAGCCCGTCATCACCGATTGCGAGACGAAGCGCATCAGCCGGCCGAGCTTGAGCAGGCCGGCGAGGATCTGGATCAGCCCCATCAGGATCGTGGCGGCGAAGAGGTATTGGACGCCGTGGTCGCGCACGAGATCGACCATCACCACGGCGGTGGCCGCGGTGGCGGCCGAGATCATGGCCGGGCGCCCGCCGGCGAAGGCGATGACGATCGCGATCACCACGGAGGCGTAGAGCCCGACCTTCGGATCCACGCCGGCGATCACCGAGAAGCCGATGGCCTCGGGGATCAGCGCCAGGGCGACGACGAGGCCGGACAGGGTGTCCCCGCGCAAGTTCGAGACCCACGCGCGGGCGTATGTTTGGAACGATGTCATGAGGGAAATCCGCAGGAGACCGGCGGCCGCGCCGTGTCGGCGCGCTCCGGAAAAGGTCTCGAATGCGTGATCCGGCGGATCGGCGGCCGGAAGAGCCACCCGGGCTTGCACCGGGTCCAGGCGAATGCGGACGGCTTACGGAGATTGCCGCCGCGGCGCAACACGAGGGCCGGTCAGGTCAGGTTCAGCCGGGCCGGTCTTAACCTCAGGTATCGACGGCCCCGATGCCGGGTCTCGGACACACCATCTCGGGATCCCCGGCGCTTCGGTCGCGGGGACGATCCGGCCGGATACGCCCGGCCCCGTGAGTGATCCTTGTCGGATCCGGCGTTTCGGCGCATCACCCGATCAGGGTTCGGCCTCCCGTCCGAATGCGATCGAAGCGGACTCAGGGACAATCTATGGTGCCAGCCGCGCTCAGCGCGTCGAACGAGGCCGAGCGCAGGGCTGCCCTGGCGCGCTACGCGGTTCTCGATACCGAGGCCGAGGCGGATTTCGACGACATCGTCTCGGCGGCCTCGGCCGCCTGCGGCATGCCGGTCTCGCTGATCTCGCTCATCGACGGCGACCGGCAATGGTTCAAGGCGCGAGTCGGCCTCGCGTCCACCGAGACGCCGGTCCGGTTCTCGATCTGCGCGCATGCGGCGAGCCAGGACGACGTCTTCGTGATCCCCGACACGACCCGGGATCCGCGCACCGCCGACAACCCGCTGGTGACCGGCGACCCGAAGATCCGGTTCTATGCCGGGATGCCGCTCGCGACGCCGGAGGGCGTGGCGCTCGGCGCGCTCTGCGTCATCGACACCAAGCCGAACGACCTGAGCGCGGCGCAGCGGCTGATCCTGCGCACGCTTGCGCGCCAGGTCATGACGACGCTGGAGTTGCGCCGGGCCCTGCGCGAGCGCCGGGAGAGCGACCGCCGCAACGCGGCCATCCTCGAGAGCGCCGTCGATTACGGCATCATCTCGATGGATCTGGAGGGGCTCGTCACGAGCTGGAACTCCGGCGCGGAGCGGATCCTCGGCTGGAGCGAGGCCGAGATGCTGGGGCGGCACGCCCACGTCTTCTTCACCGACCAGGACGAGCGGGACCGGATCGCCGAGAAGGAGATGGGCAGCGCCCTGCTGCACGGGCGCGGCAGCGACGAGCGCTGGCACCGCAAGAAGGACGGCAGCCTGTTCTGGGCCAACGGCGAGATGATGCCGCTGCGCGACGAGCAGGGCACGCCGGAGGGCTTCATCAAGATCCTGCGCGACCGCACCGAGCAGCGCCTCGCCGCCGGGCGCCAGCGCGCCGACGCCGAGTTCATGCGCAGCGTGCTCGCGGCCTCGGCCGACTGCATCAAGGTGCTCGATCTCGACACCCGCCTCACCTTCATGAGCGAAGGCGGCATGCGGGTGATGGAGGTCAGCGACTTCAACGCGATCCAGGGCTGTCCCTGGCCGGATTTCTGGCAGGGCCAGGGCAATGCGGACGCGCTCGCGGCCATCGCGACGGCGCGGGCCGGCGGGACCGGGCATTTCCAGGGTTCGACCCCGACCATGGCCGGCAACCCACGCTGGTGGGACGTGCAGGTCACGCCGATTCCGGACGAGGACGGCCGGCCGGAGAAGCTTCTGGTGGTTTCGCGCGACATCACCGTCCAGAAGGATGCCGAGCGCCAGATCAGCGCCAGCGAGGCGCGCTGGCGCGGCCTGTTCACCGGCATGCAGGAAGGCTTCCTCACGGCCGAGCTCATCCGCGACCCGGAGGGGCACGCGACGGATTTCCGGTTCCTTGCGGTCAACCCCGCCTTCACTGCCCAGTCGGGTCTCCCGGCCGGCATCGCCGGCAGCACGATACGCGAGGCGGTGCCCGATATCGCGCAAAGCCTGATCGATACCTATGCCCGCGTGGTCGACACCGGCGTACCGGAGCTGTTCGAGATCGACGTGCCGGCGCTGGGGCGCACCTTCGAGGTGCGGGCCTTCAAGGAAGGCGGCCAGCGCTTCGCGGCCCTGTTCCTCGAGATCAGCGAGCGCAAGCGCACCGAGCGCCGCCGGGCCGCGCTGATCGAACTCGGCGACCGCGTGCGCGACCTCGGCGACAAGGGCGAGATCGCCGCCATCGCCGCCGCGATCATGGGGCGCATGCTCGACCTCTCCCATGCCGGCTACGGGGCGGTCGACCACGAGGGCGAGACCATCCTGATCTCGCAATGCTGGAGCGCACCGGGGCTGACGAGCCTCGCCGGGCTGCACCAGTTCCGCGAATACGGCTCCTACATCGCCGACCTCAAGGCGGGCGAGACCGTGCTCATCGCCGACACCGCCCGCGATCCGCGCTCCGCCAGCCAGGTCGAGGGCCTCGAGGCGATCGACGTGCGGGCCCTCGTGAACCTGCCGGTGATGGAGCACGGCCGCTTCGTGGCGATGTTCTACATCCTGAAGCGGGTGCCGCACGACTGGACGCCGGATGAGGTCGGCTTCCTGCGCAACGTCGCCGACCGGACGCGGGCGGCGATCGCGCGGGTCGAGGCCGAGGAGCAGCAGCAGGTCCTCAACCTCGAACTCAGCCACCGCATGAAGAACATGCTCGCGATGGTGCAGTCGATCGCCACGCAGACCATGCGCAACGCCGCCGACCTCGACGTGGCCAAGAGCGTGCTCGCCGGACGCCTGATCGCGCTCGGCAAGTCGCACGACCTGCTGCTTGGCGGCTCGCTCGGCTCGACGCCCCTCGACACCCTCGCCGAGAGCGCCCTGGAGCCCCATCGCGACGGGCCGGACCGCTTCGTCGTCTCGGGGCCGGCGGTGAACGTCGGGGCCAAGGCGGCGATGTCGCTGGCGCTGATCCTGCACGAACTCGCCACCAATGCCGCGAAATACGGGGCGCTGTCGCGGGCCGCGGGCCGGGTGACGCTCGCCTGGACCCTCCGGGACACCGCGACCGGCCCGCAGGTCCACCTGCTCTGGAGCGAGACCGGCGGCCCGCCGGTGGTGGCGCCGACCCGCACCGGCTTCGGCACCCGCCTGATCGCGCGCGGCCTCGCCGGCGATTTCGGCGGCGCGGTGACCCTCGGCTACCCCGCCGAGGGCGTCGTCTGCGCCATCGTCGCGCCGCTCAAGGAGCTGCAGGCCGAGGACGTGCGGCCGCCGCGGGATTGAGCGCTCCCACTGGCTGCGACGGTGCAGGGGGCGTTTCCGTGAAGCACCCGGTCTCGACGGCCGACGGGGCCGCCGGTCTCAGAACCGTCCGGCCAGCGTCAGCCGCACGGCCGTCGGCTCGACCGGGTGGAAGTGCCGGTCGGCGACGCCCTCCGCCGCCTCGCCCGGCAGCCGCGACTCGTAGAAATACGTGATCTGGTCGGCCCGGGCGTTGGTCAGGTTGAGGACGTCCAGCGCCAGGCTCATGCCGTTGTCGAAATTGTAGCCGATGCGGCCGTTGAGGAGCGCGGTCGGCTTCGAGCGCACGGAATTGTCCTCGATCAGGGGGCGCGGGCCGAAATAGCGGAAGCGCATGGCGCCGAACCAGCCGAGCGGCTCGCCGAAGGTGACACCGGCCGAGGCGATGGTGGTGGGCGCCTCCGGGATGCGGCTACCAGCGGGATCGAACTCGGTGAAGCGGGCATGGGTCACGGTGAGGTCGCCCTCCAGCGAGAGCCAGGAGGTCACGGCGTAGCGGTTGGTCCATTCGACGCCGTAGCGGCGGGTCGGGCGGCTCGGCTCGGTGGTGCCGCTGTCGCCCTGGAACAGGTTTTCCGAGGCGAAATCGAGCTGGAACAGCGTGACCGTCGTCACCAGCCTCGGCAGCGAGGCATTGCGGATGCCGACCTCGGAGCCGGTGGAGGGCACCAGGAAGGGCGACCGCTGCAAGTTGAAGAGGGGGCTCGACGGGTCGACCGTCGCGGTGACGCCGCGGGCGTCGTCCGAGTGGAAGCCGCCGCCGTAGTTCACGAACAGCTCGGTGTCGAACCAGGGTCCGAGCACCAGCCCGAGCTTCGGATTGACGATGCCGTCGCGCGCCTTGCCGGAATTGGCGGGCGTGTCGGAGACCACGTCGGCGTAGTAGCCGTCGGCGCGGAAGCCGATGCTGGTGCGCAGCCAGTCGGTCCATTTCACGCGATTGTCGAAGTAGAAGGCGCCGCTCGATTCGAAGATCCGGTCGTCGAGGATCCCGGAGCGAAACCGGCGGTTCGTGGTGTTGAACAGGCCGACGCGGATCGAGTCGGTGCGGGTCTGCACGCCGATCTCGTTCTCCATCGGCCGACCGAACAGGTCGCCCTGGAAGATGTGGGCCACCTCGCCGCCGCCGAGGATGCGCTGGTCGAGCTGGTGGAACTGGTCGCCGTTGGCCGGATCGTTGAGGAAATAGGTGAAGTCGTTGAACAGGTTCATCTGCTGGCGGATGACGTAGGCCGAAGCCCGCGTCACGCCGGTGTCGTCCGTCCCGCTCCAGCGGCCGGACAACGAAAAGCGCGAAGCATCGCCGCCGTCGGTGGGGTTCAGCGTGCCGAAGCGGCCGATCAGCCCCTCGGAGACGGCGCGGGCAGGGATCTGGTTGGTGGCGGTCCAGCGGCTGGCATAGGCCATGCCGGTGACGGAAAAGCCGTCGAGCTGAGTGCCCTGGCTGTAGCGGACGACGCCGTTCACCTTGCGCAACGCATCCGGCACCTCCCAGGGGCCGTCATAGACCTGGGCCTCGCCGGCCACGAGCAGGTGGCCTTCGCCCAAGGGCGCCGAGGCGATGGTGAGGGCGCGCTTGTAGCCGAAGCTGCCGATGGAGGTCAGCGCGAGGTTCTTCTCGACGGTGTCGAGGTAGTCGATGCGGACCGAGCCGGCGGAGGCGAAGTCGCCGTCGCGGGCGAAGTAGGGGCCCTTGTGGAATTCGACGCCGGCGACGAGTTCGGGGATCAGGAAATTGATGTCGGCATAGCCCTGGGCGTGGGCGTTGGTGCGCATGTTCACCGGCATGCCGTCGACATTGATGGCGATGTCGGTGCCGTGATCGAGGTTGAAGCCGCGGAGGAAGAACTGGTTGGCTTTGCCCTCGCCGGAATGCTGGGTGACGATGAGTCCGGGCACCGATTCCAGCACCTCGCCGGGCCGGGTGACCGGCCGGCTGTTCAGCGCCGCACCCGAGATGGTGTCGGCGCTGGCGGAATCGACGGTGCGCAGCGCGCCGCCGATCCCGGAGACGCCGCCGACATAGCCGGCGCTCGCGGCCGGGCCGCCGGACGAAGCGGGGACTGGGCCGGGCGCGCCTTCGCCGGCGACGGCGATCTCGTCGAGGCGGGCATCCTCGGCCGCGGCCGGCGCGGCGCAGGCCAGCAGGCCGAGGGCGGGCAGGACGAAACGCGCCGCGCGGGGCAGCGTTGGGACGGAACGGAAAACCGACAAGAGAACCTCGGGCGACGGCAGTGGCACGTCACCGCGAACAGGTCTCGCCACACGACGTCGGCCGCGTGCCTCGACACCCGCCGGAGCACCCCGCCCGACGCGTTTCGCGTGTGACCACGACTGACGGCAGGTCTCCTGGCTCACGGGTCGTCGCCGTCCATCCGTCTTCCCGGGTCGAGGAACCCAGTGACATCGGTGGTGGAAGGCTCGCCGCTTACAGTTGCGGGGGCAGCCGCGGCCTCGGGGTCCAAAGACCTCTCACCGCGTTCCCTTTTGATCCCCGAGGGGAACCGTCACGTCCGAGCTAGCGCTCTGGTTGCAACGCCGTCAACGCCGTGACGCGAATAGCCCAGCGCCGTCGCGTTTGCGCCACAGCAAGCACGACGTCATGCGGAGCGTAGCCCCGCCCATGCCGGGCGGGGCCGCTCGATTCACCACTTGTAGGCGAGGCTTCCCATCACGCGGCGGGCTTCGCCGTAGAAGCAGTTGCTCGTGTCCGTGCAGGAGGTCACGAAGCGGCGGTCGCCGAGATTGGCGGCCGTGATCGCCGCGCGCCAGCGGTCCCAGGTGTAATGCACCGTCGCATCGAACAGTACGTATTCCGGCACCGTCAGCGTGTTCAGGCCGTCGGCGAAGGACCGGCCGATGTAGCGCACGCCGCCGCCGAGACCGAAGCCGCGGAACTCGCCCACGGGGATCGTGTAATCCAGGAAAGCCGAGGCGAAGGTCTCCGGCGTGCCGATCGGCGTCAGGCCGAGGAGCGCCGTCTGCTGGCTCTTGATGTATTCCAGGTCGTAGTGGGTCACGGCCGCGACGACGTTCAGGCCGTCGAAGAGGTTGGCGACGAACTGCGCCTCGATGCCGCGCGAGCGGACGCTGCCCTGCTGCGTGGTGCTGCTGCCGTTGGCGAAGGCCGAGGGGATCGGCGGGTTGTCGCGGACGAGGTCGAACGCCGCCACCGTCAGGAAGTAGCCCGCGCCGATCGGCTGGAACTTCACGCCGACCTCGACCTGCTCGCCCCGGTCCGGCACTAGCGCGGTGTTCGTGATCGAGTCCCGGCCGATCTGCGGCTGGAACGAGGTCGAGTAGGCGACGTAGGGCGCCAGACCGAAATCGAAGTTGTAGATGAGCGCGATGCGCCCGGTGAGGGCCTGGTCGTCCCGGCTCGTGCTCGGGTCGCCGAAACGGCTGAACTTCACCTTCACGTCGCTCGTCGCGAAGTCCTGGCGCAGGCCGCCGACGAGGCTCAGGTTGTTGGTGAGCTTGATCTGGTCCTGGGCGTAGAGACCGAGCTGCGTGAAGCGCGGCACGTCGACGAGATTGACCGGCGCCCGGTCCTGCGCCGGACCGAAGGTCGGAGCGAGGAGATTGAGCGACGGCCCTGGAAACAGAACCTGCTGGTTGTCGTACAGGGTGTAGTTCTTGTAGTCGACGCCGAAGATCAGGTCGTGCTGAAACAGCCCGTCCGTGAAGCGCGCCTCGGCCTGGTTGTCGACCTGGAACAGGCTGACCTTGTCGGTGAAGCCGAACTGGTAGCGCCCGAGCTGCGTCTGTGCGGCATCGGTGTAGCCGAGCTGGCCGACATAGGAGTTCTGGTAGCCGTCGCTGAACGAGTAGCGGAGGTTCTGCCGCACGGTCCAGGTCTCGTCGACGGCGTGCTCGAACTCGTAGCCGGCGAAGAGCTGCTCGCGCTGGAAGTTGTTGAAGGTCGGATCGCCGACGTTCAGCGAGCGGTCGATGCGCAAGCCGCTCGCGTTCGGACGCACGGTGCCGGAATAGGGCAGGAAGTTCGAGGTCACCGCGCTCGAGTCGCGCTGATAGCTCGTCAGCAGGGTGAACGAGGTCGCGCCGTCCGGCTTATACGTGATCGCCGGGGCGATGTAGTAGCGGTCGGAATCGGCACCGTCGACCTGGGTTCCACCGGTCCGGCCGATGCCGGTGAGCCGATAGAACCAGTGTCCGGAATCGTCGGCGGGGCCGCCGAAGTCGAAGGCGCCGTAGACTTGGCCGAACGAGCCTCCGCCAACCTCGACGTAACCGAACGGCACCGTCGTCGGCCGCTTGGTGACCTGGTTGACGAGACCGCCCGGATTGCCGGCGCCGAACAGCACTGCGGACGGCCCGCGCAGCACCTCGATGCGCTCCAGGCCGAAGATCTCGGTCTTGAGGGTGCCGAAGCCGTAATTGAGAAGCTGCAGGCCGTCCTTGTAGATGCCGTAGTCGCTCGCCCGGAAGCCGCGCAGGTTGAAGAAGTCGACGCGCTCGTCCACGCCGGTGACGCCGGAATAGATGCCGGCCGTGTACTGGGTCGCCTGGGTCAGCGTCGTCGCGCCCTGCGCCTGGATCTGCTCGCGGCCGATCACCGAGATCGATTGGGGGGTCTCGATCAGCGGCGTGTCGGTCTTGGTGGCGGTGGCCGAGCGGGTCGCGACGTAGCCGTCGATCGGCCCCTTCGGATCCTCGCGCGGAATCCGGCCGTCGGCGCCGGGCCGGCTCACGGTGCCGGCGGTGCGGCCGACGCCGCTGCTGTCGACCGGCCTCACGCCGTTGGCCTGACCTTCGACCGCGATCTCGTCGAGCCGGGCCGTACTGCCCGAGGCCGTCTGGGCGCTGGCCGCTGTGATCGCCGCGGTGCTCACCCCGGCCAGCAACAGGACGAGCCCCGCCACCTTGCGGCGGCGCACCGGACCGGCGGTGGAGATGACAGAATTCGTACGCATGAGAGCCCCCATCGAAGGGCGCAAACGCCCCCGTTCGGACGCGCGCCACAGCACGTCCGCCGCTTGTTTAGAATGATGATAAGATGCTGATTTGCTTCAGCTTTTGTCGGATCGACGTTAATCCTGAGGTAATGCTTCGGCAACGCCCGTGCACGTTGAATTCTGGATACGTGATGGTTCTGCAACAGACCCGGCGGCGTGCCCGCCCCCGGAGGGAAGGGCGAGAAAATTCTCCCCCGGGCCGCCTCGGCGGAAAAGTCTTCGCTGAGAGCCAGCCTATAACGCAAGATCAATTCATTGACCGCGCAAGTCTTGCGGCAATACTATCGCGTGAATTGAGCGGTCGTCCGGAACGAACAACGCTCTCTCTGCTTTCTCGAAAACGCGATGTCGTGCCGCCGATCGTGGATATGTCGTGACGACATCCCCGATCGGCGCGCCGGCGGAGCGTCCGCCCCTCCACATGCAGGTCGTGCCCGATGACGTCTCCTTCCTTTGCTCCCGCAGGAGCCCGCTGATGGCCGTCCGCATCGTCGCCTTCTCCGGCAACACCCATCGCCCCTCGCGCACCCGCACCCTGGTCGAGGCCGTCGCCGCCGAGGTCGCGCGCCTGCGCAACGTCGATCTCAAGATCTTCGACCTCGTCGATGCCGGTACCGGCATCGCGGTGGCGAGCCGCGACGCCCTGCCGTTGCCGGCCGCGCGCATCGTCGAGGCGATCGAGGGGGCCGACGCGCTCATCGTCGGCTCGCCGGTCTACAAGGGCGCCTATAGCGGATTGTTCAAGCACCTCATCGACTTCGTCCATCCCGACGCGCTGGTCGGCAAGCCCGTGGTGCTCGCCGCCACCGGCGGCGGGCCGCGCCACGCGCTGGTCGTCGAGCATGCCCTGCGGCCGCTCTTCGGCTTCTTCTCGGCCCAGACCGTGCCGACCTCCGTCTATGCCGGCGATACCGAGATCGTGGACGGCCGCGTCGCCGACAACCTCGTGCTGGAGCGCGTCGCCCGAGCCGCGGCCGAACTCGACGTGCTGCTCGATCTCGACCTCCGGCAGAGCGATCGGCGGATCGCCGCCGCGCGCTGAGGTCTCACGCTGCATGATCACCCGACGTCTCGCCCTCGCAGGAGTGCTCGCGACCGCCTTGTCCGTCCCGTCGCGCCCTGCGCGGGCGGGGGAGGGCGGGTTGCTGCACGTCGGCTACCAGAAGAACGGGATCCTGGCGGTGGCCAAGGAGCAGGGCGCGATCGAGACGCGGTTGCGGTCGCTCGGCGTCGGCGTGACCTGGGTCGAGTTCTCCTACGGGCCGCCGCTGCTGGAGGCGCTAAGCCTCGGCAGCATCGATTTCGGGCAGGTCGGCGACGCCCCGCCGATCTTCGCGCAGGCCGCGAAGGCCGATCTCGTCTATGCGGCGGCCCAGCCGAACGGCGGCTCGGGCTCGGCGATCCTGCTGCCGAAAGGCTCAAAAATTCAGACGCTTGCGGACCTCAGGGGCAAGCGCGTCGCCTTCGCCAAGGGTTCGAGCGCTCACAACCTGACCATCGCCGCGCTGGAAAAGGCCGGTCTCGGCTACGGCGACATCGTACCGGTGACGCTGGCCCCGGCCGATGCGGCCGCCGCCTTCGCCCGCGGCGCGGTCGATGCCTGGACGGTCTGGGATCCGTACTTCGCCATCGCCGAGACGGGGGAGGGGGTGCGCATCCTGGCGCAGGCCTCCGAGATCACGCCGACCAACAACTTCTTCCTGGCGAACCGCACGGCGATCGAGGCCAGTCCCGAGCGCTTCACCGCCGCGATCGAAGCCCTCGGCGGCGTCGCTTCGTGGTGCGAGGCGAACCGTGCCGAGGTCGCCAGAAGCCTGTCGCGCATCACCGGCGTGCCGCTGCCGGCGACCGAGCGCACCGTCGCGCGCATCAAGTACGTGATCGCGCCGATGGATGCAGCACTCACCGCCGAGCAGCAGCGCATCGCCGACCGCTTTCACGGCCTGAAAATCATTCCGCGGGCGATCCGCGTCGCCGACATCGTCTGGACGCCGCCGGGCGTCCCGCGCAGCAACGGGTAGCCGCATGGCCGATTCCGCCCTTCCCGCCCTCGCCCGCAGCGCCGCCGCCCGGCC